>JAYUWD010000289.1:0-4599 GCA_043753735.1 Gemmatimonadaceae bacterium | reverse complement strand
TCGCCTTCGGAGCGCGTCCGGGCGACGCTGCGGCCGTTCGCGCGATGGGTGTCGACGTCTGGATCGCCCGCCAACTCGAGCCCGAGCACATCAGCGACGCTTCGACCGACAGCTTCCTTGGCAATTTCACGACGCTGGGCAAGAGCGGGGAGCAGCTCATGGCCGAGTACGCACCTCCGGGTGCCGCGCTGGCCAAACTTCGTGTGAGCGGCGGCATGGTCACGGCGGCCGACTCGATCAAGCTCGCCGCGCAGGGACGCCAGTCGTACGCGTTTCTCGGCGAGATCGCGAGCAGCCGAGTGGCTCGGGCGCTGATGTCGGAACGTCAGCTTCAGGAGGTAATGGTCGACTTCTGGGAAAACCATTTCAATGTTTTTGCCGGAAAGGATCGCACGCGTTACTTCCTGCAGGAGTACGACGCGTACACGATCCGCCCGCAGGCGATGGGCAAGTTCCGCGATCTTCTGGGCGCCGTCGCGAAAAGTCCCGCGATGCTCTACTACCTCGACAATTGGCAGAGCGTGGCCGACAGCGGGCGTCCGACGTTGTCGCCTGCACGTCGATTGGCAGGCCAACGTGGCGGGGAGGCACCCCGCGGCGCCAGAACCAAGGGCGGTCTGGTGGCGGGCCGAGGTGCCGCAGCGGCGAATACGACCGTTGGGGAATTGATGGATCGGGGCCTTTTGCCCGCGGCACAAAGAACACGAATAGAGCAACTCCCCGCGGAGCGACTCGCTGAAGTGCGCAAGTTGACGCTGGCGCAGGCCCAGCAACGATTGGCGCAGCTCGTGCCAGGCGGCGCGAATCGTCGTCGTGGATTGAACGAAAATTACGCTCGCGAATTGATGGAGCTGCACACACTAGGCGTGGACGGCGGGTACACGCAACACGATGTGACCGAAGTGGCGCGCGCTTTTACGGGTTGGACGATTTCGCGCGGTGCGAATGGTGGCCATTTCATGTTTCGTCCTGAACAGCATGACGCTGGCGCGAAGACGATCCTGGGCAAGGCATTCCCCGCCGACCGCGGTGAAGAAGAAGGGGACGAAGTACTCGACATGCTCGCGCACAGTCCGCAGACGGCACTGTTCATAGCGACAAAGCTTGCACGTCGCTTTGTAAGTGATACGCCGTCCGCCGCGCTCGTGGCGCGCGCAACGGCAACGTTCCGCCGCACCGATGGTGATATTCGCGAAACATTGCGCACGATCGTCACCAGCAACGAATTCTTTGCGTCGAATGCGTATCGTGCCAAAGTGAAATCACCGTTCGAGCTCGTTGCGAGCACTTTGCGCGCGATGGGTGCAACGCCTGATGCAACGCCGCGTTCTGCGCAGCTGGTGAGCCGACTGGGACAACCGATTTTCGGTCATCAGGCGCCGAATGGTTATCCGGAGACCGGCGACGCATGGATGAACACCGGGTCGATCCTGAATCGCATCAACTTCGGTCTGGCTGCCGCCTCAGGACGCGTGCCGAACGTCAAACTTGCTGATTGGCCCACCACAAAGCGGTTGGCATCTGTTTCGCGCGAACAGCAGGTGGACGGCGTGATTCAGGAGCTGTTTGGCGGCGCTGTGTCCAACGACACGCGCCAGGTGCTGCTGACTGGTACGAATCCATTCCTGCAGTCAAAGGGTGCGGCGGACGCGATGAAAGCCGACAGCAGTGGTGATTCGATGACTGGGACGATGGACATCGGTGCAACCAGTGACGATGTGAGTACCGACCGCAAAAGCGCCAATGCAGCAGCGCGTGCGGCACGCCGTCCGATCGAAGATCAGCAGAAGAGTGCGGGCCGTGAGTTAATCAAGCCGACGCGGGCGGCAACGCTCACGCAGACCATCGGCAACCTGCCGCCGCTCTTTGGTTTCACGCAGATCGTCGGGCTGGCACTCGGCGCTCCCGAATTTCAGCGTCGCTGAGCGCCATACACGGAGCAGACCATGAATCGCCGCATCTTTCTCAAATCGGGCGCGCTGTCGCTGGTGACACTGGGATTGTCACCGAGCTTTCTGCGTCGCACCGCCTTTGCCGCTAACCTGCCGACGCTTTCACGTGGCAAGACACTGATCGTGCTCTTTCAACGTGGTGCTGCCGATGCATTGAACGTGGTCGTGCCATTTGGCGACAAGGCGTACTATCAGGCGCGGCCGCAGCTTGCGATCGCGGCACCTACAAACGGTATGGGTGCCGCAGCTGCGATCGATCTCGATGGCTACTTCGGGTTGCATCCGGCCCTGTCGCCGTTCAAACCATTGTGGGACCGTGGCATGCTGGTGCCGATCCACGCCGTTGGCAGTCCGAGTTCGACGCGTTCGCACTTCGACGCGCAGGACTACATGGAAACGGGTACGCCAGACAAAAAGGGAACGACCGACGGATGGCTCAATCGCTATCTCGCGACGCGCGGCACGTGTGAACAGTGCACCACGAACGCCGACGTTCCGTTCCGAGCAGTGGCAATGTCGGCGCAGACCCCGCGCATTCTCGAAGGCGCATCGCCGACGGTCTCGATGAATTCGATCGACGAGTTTTCGATTCGAACCAATGGCGGCGACGCCGAAAAGCGCATCGAGGCGCTGTATCGCACGGGTAGTTCAGATCTGGTAAACGGCAGCGGCTCCGAGATGTTCGAGGCGCTCAAAGTTTTGCGTGCAGCCAATCCGCAGCAGTACAAAGTTGCCGCGGGCGTGGAGTATCCGCGCTCGCCCTTTGGTCAGCACTTGCTGCAGATCGCGCAGCTGATCAAGTCGAACGTTGGACTTGAAGTCGCGTTTGCTGACGTGGGCGGTTGGGACACGCATGTGAATCAGGGTGGCGCGCAAGGACAGCTGGCGGCTCGACTTGGCGATTTCTCGCAAAGCATCGCCGCGCTCGTGACCGACCTTGGGGATCGCATGGACGATGTTGTCATACTCACGATGTCCGAGTTCGGTCGTACGGTACGGCAGAACGGTACGGGTGGCACCGATCATGGTCATGCGGGCGCGATGTTCGTGATCGCCGGTTCGCTCAAGGGAAAACAAAAAGTACACGGGCGCTGGCCAGGTCTTGCGCCTGAGCAGCTCAATGAAGGACGAGATCTCGCGCTCACGACCGACTTCCGTGCCGTCTTCGGTGAAGTCGCGTCCAAGCATCTTGGAGCGAGGCAGCTGGACCGGATCTTCCCGGGGTATGGTGGGCGCGACAACGACTGGCTCGGGCTGCTGTAACTGCAACGGCCTTTCGCGCGGAGGACGCAGTTTCCGATCCGGCGCACGCGCGCAATCGCGAGCGATCCTACTCCGGCAGTTAGTACGTTTGCCGTTGCCTCTGCATCGCCAGCTGCTGCTTCCGCGCCTGCTCCTCCGCTCGACGTTGCGCCCGTTCGCTGCGCGCCTTCACGCGCCGCAGTTCATCCATGATCCTGTGCGTGATCTCGCGGCCGCCGCTCTTGCGAGCAATGGCGCCAAGTATCGAACCGACCGCCGACGGGAAATCGCGATCGTCGATGGTGACGCGCGAATTGGGCGCTTGCGGTGTACGGGGGCGCGGGGGCGGAACGGTCCGTTCCCGACGCGATTCGCCGTCGAGCAGATCGCCGTACGCGCGTAGCGCGACCGTGAGCGCGCTCTCCGCGTCGCATGTTTCCTTTGGCGCAGTGCCTGCCTTGAACCACTCGCGACGCGATTCACCGCAATAGTCGGCGGCAAGCTTGCCCGACGCCAGATCGATCTGCCGCGATTCAACGCCAACGGGTGCGCGCCAAGCGCTGTCACGGTCAGGCGAGTGCCACCCCTCCTTCACAAAACGCGCCCAGACTGGTGCCGCCAGTCGCCCACCCGTTGCGTTCCCGCCGAGTGGCTGCGGTTCGTCTGCACCAAACCAAACCGACGCAACGAGGGTAGGCGTGTAGCCGACAAACCAGACGTCCGCTCCGTCGTTGGTCGTACCGGTCTTGCCCGCGACCGGCCCACGAATGCCAGCCGATCGGACGCCGCGTCCAGTGCCGTCATCGACGACACCGCGCAACAATGAAGTGACGAGAAATGCGTCTGCAGGCGGTAACACGCGCACCGCGGCGACGACGGGATGCTGCCAGAGTACTCGGCCAAACACGTCTTCTACGCGCTCCACGGCGAATGGCGTGATACGCAGCCCACCATTTGCGAATGGCGCATAAGCGTTCGTGAGCTCGATGGGCGTCACTGCCCCTGCTCCCAGTGCGAGCGCCGGCACCAACGGAAGCTCGCTCGTGATTCCCTGCGCATGCGCCAATGCCGCAACGCGCTCGATACCGACATCACGACTGATGCGAACCGTGGCCGCGTTCGACGAACGCGCAAGCGCATCCTGCATGGTGATGGAGCCCATGTACTCATTGTCGAAGTTGGTCGGCGTCCATGTGTTATCGCGCCCCATTTCGATTTCGACAGGTTCGTCTTTGACCATCGTTGCCGCCGTGTAGCCGCGCATCAGCGCAGTAGCGTACACAAACGGCTTGAACGCCGAACCAGGTTGACGATGTGCGCGCAACGCGCGATTGAATCCGCGACGTTCGACGCGGCGACCACCAACGAGTGCGATGATCGCACCGGTCGACGGATCGATCGCAAC
>JAYUWD010000288.1:0-4606 GCA_043753735.1 Gemmatimonadaceae bacterium | reverse complement strand
CGCGTTTACTGAGATCACGCACCCGTGTATTCCAGTAGCGTGTGGTGGCGCCGATCCCAGGTAGAAACACCACGGACGGCCCGACATCGCCAAGCGTGGTGCTGTAAAGCGATCGTTCCGCGTTGGCGCCGCGATCGCCTTCACTAAAGGCAACACCGGTTGCGCTGACGGTGAAAATGCCGAACGCGATGCCAGTGTCACGCAACATCACGCGTCGTGACAACCGTCGGTTCATGTCACCGGCGCTCGCCTCACGATCCCAGCGCGCGCGCGATCGCATTCGTGAGTGATGTATCGTTCGGTGCGATCGGTCCGATCTTCCGCCAACGCAGAATTCCTTGCTTGTCGATCAGAAACGTGGCCGGCACGCCAACCGTGCGGAACAGCGTCGACGTGCGTTCGTCGGGGTCGCGCCAGATCGGGAATGTCATGTGAAATTCGCTGATGAATTGGCGAATCGCGTCGTCGGTGCCGTCGGTGTCGACACTCACGCCGATGAGTTCGAGCCCTTTGTCGTGATAGCGCGCATGCACCGTCACGAGCTCCGGAATCTCGCTGCGACACGGGTGACACCAGGTCGCCCAGATGTTCATCAAGACGACTTTTCCACGGTACTTGGCCAAGGAGACGGAATCGCCGTCGAGTGACACGGTAGAGAATGCAGGCGCCAATGCGCCGATCTCAACCCGACCGTCACTCACACCGGGCGCGCTCTCGGTCTTCTTGCATGCCAGCATCGCCATCAGTGCAACGCAAACCACCGCGGTCGACAGGCGGTGCGACGAACGTCGAATAGTTCGCGCGCTCACTTGAACTCCGAAATCGGCGCGCGCGCCACGCGAACCAGCGATGGCTTTCCGGTCACCGTCCAGGCGAACATGACGTTAGATCCAGTGATCGCAACTTTCGGGAATCCGCTCGCACGCGCCGCGCTGGATGCAGCGATCGTCACTGGCACTCCGGCTTTGCCATCGCGCGCAACGCGTCGTACGCGCACTGCAGCGCCGTCTCCGCCTGTGCGTTCCACCCACGTCACGAGCGCGCCCCCATCAGCGAGCAGCGCGAGGTCTACTCGGCCAGCCGGCGCACCAGCATCGATGCGTGTCGGCGTCCCAAAGGTCGCACCCGCGTCGTTCGAAAACGCGACGTTCACGCGTGCGCTGTCATTCGGCGCAGTGAACCATGCCAGCGCGACGCGCGCACCGTTCGCCGCTATCGCTGGACCGTTCACCGGGCACGCCGTGATCTTCCAGCCGTCGTTGTGCACGGGCACGCCGGCAATCCATTTACCCGCAACACGACGCGTCACATAGATGTCGCGAATCTCCTCGGCGGAGCGATTGCGATACACGACAATCGGCCCGGTACTCGTCACCGCTGCCGCGTTCTGACAGCAGTCGCAGGTGCGATCATCGAGTTTTACTTCAGCGCCTCGCTTTCCGTTCGCAGCAAGCGTGGTGGTCATCAGCGTCATTTCGTTCGACGCATCATGCCCGCCCTTGGTGAACTTGCGTCCGTCCAGCCACGCAGCGCCGAGTGTTGAGCCTTCGTGCCACATCGCGACGAAGCCGTGTTCGGATTCGGTGGAATCACGATGCGGTGTGATCGGTGCGCCCCAGGTCGCGCCGCCGTCATTCGACTGCGCAATGCGCACGCCGTATGCGTATGTGGTTTTGCCGTTGCGTTGCAGCCAATGCGCAGCAAGCTGACTTTTTCCCAGCACTTCGATGGACGGGAAGTCGGCCCAGTTCACGAAAAAGTCCTTGCCTTGAGCGATCGTTCTGATTGTCGACCATTTCGCGCCGTCGTGCACGGCAAATCGCAGCGCACTTCCAGCTGAGTCGTTCTGCAACCAGCTCATGAACACGCGACCGTCGGCTGCGACGGTAAGATTTGGCTCAGCGCTGCCAGGGCCGGCCGGGCTCGGGATGCTGTCGATCGTCAATGAGCCAAGCGGCGACGGTTCGTTAAAACCGAGATCGTTGCTATGGCGGGGGATCCCATCAGTCTCGGCGATGACGACCAAGCTCGTTGCGACGGATACGATCAATAGGGCGGGCTTGAGCATGGTTGCGGTGGACAGGGTCGAATGAATGATTTAACACTGTCGTACCTTACGGATCAGGAACAACGCCGCAAGGGAGACAGACCAAGGCGTGGCAGCATCTGACCGGAACTTTTGCACGGAGCGTTGATCATGCCCACCGGTTCGGGACACCTGAGCCATGACGTGCATCATGCCGGGAGTGACATGCCGGACATGGCCCACGACATGGGGCACAACGGCGGCGACATGTCCGCCATGGTGCGCGACATGCGCAACCGGTTCTGGATCTGCCTGCTGTTCACGGTCCCGATATTCATTTACGCGCCGATGGGCGGTGCCTTCGTGCCGCCGCCGCCGCCATTCGGTCTGCGTCCGAGTCTGTGGCTTTTCTTCCTCTCGACCGCTGCAGTCGTCTATCCGAGCTGGCCGTTCTTTGTTTCCGCCTGGCGACAGCTTCGAAAAGGGATATTGGGGATGTCTGCACTCATCGTCCTCAGTGTTGGGACCGGGTATCTGTTCAGCGTCGGCAGTACGTTCTTTTTTGAGGCAGGCGGGCAATTCTTTGAAGCGGTCTCCGTGCTGCTCGTGTTCATTCTGCTTGGTCATTGGTTGGAAATGCGTGCCCGCGCCGGTGCCTCGTCGGCAATCAAAGCACTGATGAATCTCACCCCCGCAAAGGCAGCGGTGATGCGCAGTGGCGTTGAAGTCGAGGTTTCGACCGCTGACGTGCAGGCCGATGAAATAGTGGTGATCAGGCCAGGCAACAAGATTCCCGTCGACGGCATTGTGGAGAGTGGCGAGTCGTTCGTCGACGAATCCATGCTCACCGGCGAATCGATGCCGGTGCAGAAGAAGCCCGGCGCGACGGTCATCGGCGCAACAATCAACAAGAGCGGCACCTTTCGCTACAGGGCGACAAAAGTCGGCGCCGACTCCGCGCTCGCACAGATCGTGAAACTCGTGCAGGAAGCGCAGAACTCAAAGGCTCCTGCGCAACTTCTCGCTGATCGGGCCGCGCAATGGTTGGTGATTGCAGCCATCGCAATTGGACTCACGACGTTTGGCGTATGGTTCTGGTGGGTCGGCCAACCGCTGCTTTTTGCCGTGACGATGACCATCACCGTCTTCGTGATCGCGTGCCCTGACGCGCTGGGGTTGGCCACTCCCATGGCTGTGATGGTCGGCACCGGACTCGGCGCCACCCATGGCATCCTGTTCAAAAATGCATCGGCACTCGAAGACGCTACAAAACTCACCGTGGTCGTCTTCGACAAGACAGGAACACTTACTGTCGGTCAGCCCGAGGTAGTCGAAATCATTGTGGCTGATGACATCACTGAAGACGTGCTGCTTACCGCCGCCGCTGCAGTGGAGCAAGGCTCCGACCATCCGCTGGCGCAAGCAATTCTGCGGCGTGCGTCAAAGCTTGCCGTGACTGCACCAACTGCATTCGAAAGTCTCGACGGCATGGGCGCACGCGCCGAGACCGCGGCGGGCACCGTGTTTCTCGGCAATCGGCTGCTGATGGATACGCAGAAACTTTCACTCGGTCGCCTCGAGGCCGATGCCACTCGCCTGCAGGGCGAAGGTCGCACGGTGGTGCATGTTGCGCAGGCGGGCCGAGTGATTGGGCTTATGGCCATCGCCGACGCGATCCGGCCAACAGCAAAGGCGACCGTGGCGCGCCTGCGCGCACAAAAGATCGAGGTTGTGATGTTGACTGGCGACAACGCGGCCACGGCCAAGCGCATCGCCATGGATCTGGGCATCGAAACTGTGCTGGCTGACGTACTCCCCGCGCAAAAAGCCGCCAAAGTGAAAGAGCTGCAGGCGACCGGCCGCAAGGTCGGCATGGTGGGCGACGGCGTGAACGATGCGCCAGCGCTCACGCAAGCCGACGTCGGGTTTGCTATCGGTGCCGGCACCGATGTCGCGATGGAAAGCGCGGACGTGGTGCTGATGAAAAGCGACCCGTACGACATCGTCGCGGCGATCGAGCTTTCGCGCGCGACGCTGCGAAAAATGCACCAGAACCTGTGGTGGGCCGTCGGCTACAACACCGTCGCGTTTCCCCTCGCCGCGGGCGTGTTGTATCCGTTCGTGCTGAGCCCCGAGGTCGCCGCGCTCTCCATGTCGGGAAGCACGCTTGTGGTCGCGCTCAATGCATTGCTGCTCAAGCGCGTCAAGCTCACGGTTTCGTAGCTTTCCGCTACTGCTGCGGGGTCCACCGCCAGCGCTGAATTTCCGGAAGATCTTCGCCGTGCTCCGCGATGTAGCGCTGGTGCCGGTGCAGTGTATCGCGGATAGCCTCAAGTGCGCTGTCGGCGCGCTCCACCAGCCCTGGCACCTGATGAATGACAGCTTCCGCCAGATGGAATCGGTCCATGTCGTTGAGCACCACCATGTCGAACGGCGTCGTTGTCGTGCCTTCTTCCTTGAATCCACGCACGTGCAGTTTCGCGTGGTTCGTACGCCGGTACGTGAGCCGATGAATGAGCAGCGGATATCCGTGGTAGGCAAACACGATCGGCTTGTCAGCGGTGAAGAGGGCATCAAACT
>JAYUWD010000287.1:0-4608 GCA_043753735.1 Gemmatimonadaceae bacterium | reverse complement strand
TGGTGGACATCTCGTCTTTGCCGGTCCGATGTCCGAGATCGCGAAGAGTCCACTCACCGGTCAGTACATCCTTGGCACGCGCACGATTCCGTTGCCCGACAAACGTCGCACACTCGGCAAGAAATGGATCGAGCTGCGCGGCGCGGAAGCGCACAATGTCCATGGCGTCGACGTGCGCATTCCTGTTGGCGCATTGACGGTCGTTACCGGCGTATCAGGCTCGGGCAAGAGCACGCTGGTACACGATATTCTGTTTCATGCCATCGAATCTCGTCTGCACGGCGAGCACTCGGCCAAGGAGCACCTTGGCGAAACGGTCGGTACGTTTGCGTCGCTCACCGGTGACGACAACTTCGATGACGTGGTACTCGTCGATCAAAGTCCGATCGGTCGTTCACCGAGGTCCAATCCCGTGACGTACGTGAAAGCGTACGACGAAATCCGTCGACTATTTGCCGATGTCCCGCTGGCCAAGACGAAGGGATTCGGCCCCGGACATTTTTCGTTCAACGTCGCGGGTGGCCGTTGCGAAACGTGCGAAGGCGCCGGCGCGATCGAAGTGGAGATGGTGTTCATGGCCGACGTGTTCGTGCCGTGCGATAGCTGCGGCGGCAAGCGCTTCAAGCAGGAGGTGCTCGAAGTGCGCGTGAAAGGGCGCAACATCGCGGACGTGCTGGAGCTCACGGTCGACGAAGCGATCAAGTTTTTTCCGCGAGAGGACAAACTTGCGCAAGCGCTGTGGCACGTGCAGCAGGTGGGACTCGGCTATCTGCGGCTGGGGCAACCGGCCACCACGCTTTCAGGCGGTGAAGCGCAGCGTCTCAAGATCGCGCGCGAACTCGCGCTCACGGCCAAGGGTGCCGCGCGGAAGTTGTACGTGCTCGACGAACCGACGACCGGCTTGCATCTGGAGGACATTCGTCGATTGGCGACGGTGTTCGAGCGTCTGCTCGACCAGGGTCACACCGTGCTACTCATCGAACACAATCTGGATGTGATCAAGCTTGCCGACTGGATTGTGGACATGGGCCCCGACGGCGGCGACGGTGGCGGGCGGGTCGTTGCGATGGGGCGCCCCGAGGAGATCGTGCGGGTTGCTGCGTCGCACACCGGGCAGTGGCTCAAGTCGGTGTTGCCGCCAGCGTGACGCTTTCGGCGGCATCCGCCGCGCTTGACTCAGCCGCGTTACCGGACGATACTTGATTCCTGTACGATGTTGTATTCCCGGATAGCTCAGGTGGTAGAGCAGGTGACTGTTAATCACCCTGTCGTAGGTTCGAGTCCTACTCCGGGAGCTGTTGAAAAGATTTGATGAAATCGGAAAACGGCGGCCACCTCTGGGGTCGCCGTTTTCGTTCCTACCCCTGTCGCCACCGATGCATTCTGCCCGAAGCGATCGCGCACTCGTCGCGATTCTCGACGTCACCCCGCTGGACGAGCATGAGGCGGTCTGCGCCGCGTGGGAATCGCTGACCGATCCGCGTCGCGTGTATCTCGCAGACTTTGCCCCAGCGTTCGTCGCACGTTGGCTGCGTGGTCAGCTCACGGGGTGGGATGACGACGCGCCGATGAATGCCCTTCCCGAGGGCGGCTACGCGCGGCAGGTCGTTTTCCCGATGAAAAAGAATGGAGACGTTCGGCTGTGGTGTCTGGTCAGCAGTCGATCCGCCACGACTGGCGAGCTAATTCATTGCCACGACGGCGTTGCGGCGGCGGCGGGTACAATCGTGACATTTGAACACACGCCCGACGGCTTCGCGCGCGCCCTCCTGCCGTAAAGTTGCCACGCCGCGGCCCGATTTCGCGCCGCACTCGCCCCGCCTGAACCATTCTGGAGAACGATCTTGCCCACGCCTGAAGAACTTCTCGATCAGCTGCATGCCGACCTCGCGGCTCAGGACTACAACGAGGAGGCGACGGGAATCGACCGTCGACAATTCATGTTTTTCTCCTTGGTTTCCGCGGCGGCGACGACATTTGGCGCGAGTGCGGTGCAGGCGCAGCGGGCACTTGCGGCGGGCGGCGTTTCGCGCTTCGGCAGCGATGGTGTGAGCGCGATGCTGCAGCAGCAACAGTTGCCGCCCGTCGTACTCGGCAACGGAGAAGCGCCGGCCCTGCAGTTCCAGCCGTATCCCGGCGGGACCGGTGCGCTGATGGAAAAACTCGCGCGTGAACGCGGACGTACTGCTTTTGATCGCGCACTGTTCACCGTCGAGAAGTTTGTCGGCGCAGTGCCAACCAATCCCGATGACATCGCGTTTCTTCCCGCGCACCGCCTGTCGGCGATGCTCAGGGAAAAGAAGATTACGTCAACCAAGTTGACGGACATCTATCTGACCCGTCTCAAGAAGTTGAATCCAACGTTGCTGTGCGCTGTGACGATCATGGAAGAGTCGGCGCGCAAGGAGGCGGCACAGGCTGACGTGGAGATCGCGGCGGGTAAATATCGCGGCCCGCTCCACGGTTTGCCGTACGGTGTGAAAGATCTGTTCAACACCAAGGGCGTCCCGACCACGTGGGGCGCGGCAGACTTTAAGGACCGCATCATCGATGAAGACGCCGATGTTGTGGTGCGTTTGCGAAATGCCGGTGCAGTGCTGATCGCAAAGCTTGCGACGGGGCTTTTTGCGCAGAACGATCAGTGGTTTGGCGGTCGCACCAACAACCCCTGGAACCTGTCGCAGGGTTCGAGCGGATCGTCGGCCGGTCCGGCGTCGGCGACCGCGGCCGGTTGTGTAGCCTTCGGTATCGGCACGGAGACTCAGGGCTCCATCGTATCCCCGGCAATTCGCTGTGGGTTGAGCGCGCTGCGCCCGACATTTGGGCGCACAAGTCGGGCGGGCGGCATGGTGTTGGCCTGGTCGCAGGATCGCGTTGGCCCGATGTGCCGCACCGTCGAAGATTGCGCGATGGTGTTCAACGTGATGCATGGAGTCGATGAGAAGGACCCGTCGACCGTCACGACCCCGTTCCACTTTGATCGCGCGATCAAACTCGCATCACTGCGAATTGGCGTCGATGCAAACGCTCCCAAGGAATTCGTCGACAAACTGAAGGAGCTTGGAGTCGCACCCAAGGAAATTGGCGCGCGCCCGACTGTTGCTGGTATCGGCGGCGGAGGCTTGAATGTCGAATATGCCGCTGCGTTCGATTCGTACGTGCAACGCAAGGCCAAGGAGATCGGTCTCGATCTCGCGAATCTGCCAGCTCGTGCGGCTGCAGCACCCGGCGGCGGCGGCGGCGCATTCCTGCCCGCTGGGATGGCGGCTTTGCCAGGCGCGAACAGCCCGATGGCGCCGGCGGACTGGAATCCGCGCTTCGTGCAAGGGCGCACGGTTTCGGGCTTCGAGTTCATGCAGAATCAGCGCCGTCGCTACATGCTCGTCGCCAAATGGGGCGAATTCATGAAGGATCTGGACATGTTCATCGGCAACCCTAACGCCGATGTCGCGGCCAATGCGCAGACCGGACACCCGTGCGTAGTCGTGCCGTACAGGTTTGACGTGCCGCAGACGCAGGGCGGTGGCCGAGGCGGCGCGCCCGGCGGCGCGGCTGGCACCACTGCCGCCGCACCGGCATCGGCCCCGTCAACGCCGGAACTCAAGCCACAGCCGATCTGTGCGGTGATCGTGGGTGCGCTGTACGCTGACGACCGGATTCTTTCCGTCGCGCACCAGTTTCAGACACATACCGACATGCACCTCAAGCGCCCTTCGATTTGACCCTGACGCAGACGCAGACGCTGGAATAGAGGTGGAGCTGACGGGATTGTCATCGTCCCGTCAGTCTCCAGCGGCTAGCTTCTCGGACTGACGCATCCGATATGGGTTCGTGATGACCGACTGTCGGCCTTGCCCATGACACCATGGCCAAGGGAGCTGGTTCCCCGATCCCAATTCGTGTCCCCATCCGTCGTTCGACAGGTGATCGCCACATGCGCGATTGCCTTCGGATTTGCGCTCGCGGGCAGAACCGCACAGGGCCAGATGCCGGTCTCGCGGGCAAGTGCGATCGCCGCGGCGATCAACCGCGGCCCACGCAGCGCCATTGCGCGCGCAGACTCCGCCGAAGCTGACGCCTTACTCGTTCGCGCAAAACAGTTTGACAACCCGGGACTTGGCGTGTCGTACACCAAGTCGACACCCACGCAGCATTACTCCCTCGACATCCCGATCGACGCGCCCTGGATGCGACGACCGCGGATCGGATCCGCGCGGGCTGGTTTGAACGCGGCGACAAGTCGGTTCGTGTACACGACAGCTTCTCTGTCGTACGGGACAGACACGACCTACACCCGTGCGTTGGCGATTGCGCGCCGAGCCGCGCTCTCGCAGCGCAACGCACGCGATGCCGACAGTCTGCTGGTACTTGCCCGCGTGCGACGGGATGCCGGCGACGCGAGCGAACTCGATGTGCAGCTGGCCGCAGTGTTCGACGGACAACTCGCCAACAGCGCAGCGATCGACTCGCTGGAGGCCGTCAACGCGCTGCTCGCCGTCCAGGTCGCGATGGGGCTCAGCGGTGAGACCGCCACGATTGTCCTGACTGATTCGCTCACGATGGACGCAGCAGACGCCGGATCACGCACCGGCTCGTCCGGAGCGGGTA
>JAYUWD010000286.1:0-4609 GCA_043753735.1 Gemmatimonadaceae bacterium | reverse complement strand
TCGCGTTAGGTACGGCGCCGGCCATCGTGTCGGTGCGTCCGTCGGCGTTTCAGCCAGCCGCGGATGCACGTCCGGTGGTGACGGAAGCGATCACGTCGGCGACCGATCCAGGCGCATCGCGCGTGAAGGTGACGGCGCTGCGCACTGGTGGGACCGGCAAGATCGATCTTGGCGATGCGCCGGTGATCGTGGCCGGCGGTCGTGGTCTCAAGACGCCGGAGAACTTCAAGCTGTGCGACGATCTCGCGGAGGCATTCGGCAATGCAGCCGTTGGTGCAACGCGCGCCGTTACGGATGAAGGGTGGCGTCCGCATTCGGATCAGATTGGGCAGACGGGACGCAATGTGAGTCCGAACCTCTACATCGCCGTCGGAATCTCAGGCGCGATTCAGCACCTGGCTGGCATGCGCACCTCCAAGACCATCGTGGCGATCAACAAGGACAAGGACGCGCCGATCTTCAAGATTGCCGACTACGGCATCGTGGGGGACGTGTTCGAGATCATGCCGGCGTTGACCGAAGCCGTGAAGGCGGCCAAGGCGCAGGGTTGATCGTTCTCTCTCCAGCCCGCATTGCTGCATGACGCTGTCCAACGGAATTTTTGCTGTCGTACTCGTCGTCGCACTCGGCTTTTTTGCCCGCAGCGCGAAAAGACTCGTCCGCTGGTTGAAGATCGGCAAAGCCGAGGTTCGCACCGATCATCCGGACATTCGCACAAAGAACTTGCTGATGATCGGACTTGCTCAGACGAAAATTCTGCGCGATCCGATCGGCGGCATGATGCACGCCCTCGTGTTCTGGGGGTTCTGCATCCTTGGACTCGGCACGCTCGAGATCATGGTCCAGGGACTCGTCACCGGCTTCTCGTACGACTCGTTCCTCCCGGGGTTTTTGTATTTGCCGTATGTAGTGTCGCAGGAGTTGTTTGCCGTTTTCGTGCTGATTCCGGTTGCGTTTTTGCTCTATCGTCGGCTGGTGATCAAGCCGGCCCGTTTCCGCAACGATCCGGTGCACGGCGGCGACGCCGTGTTCATTCTCAGCATGATCGCCGCGCTGATGGTGTCGCTGCTGTTGTTGTTCGCGATGGAGATCCGCACAGGTGCGTCGACTGATGGTCGCGTGATTTCGCGAATGCTGGCGTCGCTGTTTGGCGGTGTGTCGACGGAGACTGCGCACATCGTCGCGCGCAGTGCGTGGTGGTTTCATGCGGTGCTGATTCTGTACTTTCTGAATCATCTGCCGGGTTCCAAGCACCTGCATGTACTGACGTCGCTGATCAACGTCTGGTTCTCGAACACAAGTGGACCCGGCACCGTTGGCGCGATGCGTCCGATGAATCTCGAAGCGGAGGATGCCGAACAGTTTGGCGCGTCCGATGTTGAGCATCTGTCGTGGAAGAATCTGCTCGATGGCTATTCATGCACCGAATGCGGTCGTTGCACGGCGGTGTGCCCGGCCAATCTCACCGGCAAAGCACTGTCGCCGCGCATGATTGTGGTGAAGACGCGTGCGCGCCTGACAGAAAAGGCGTCGCTGCTCGACCAACTGGCGGGTGCCGAGCCGAACGCCGAACAGGTGGCCGTGCTCGATCGCAAGCTGCTCGATGGATTCATCACCGAAGAGGAGTTGTGGGCTTGCACGAGCTGTCGTGCGTGCGTGGAGGAGTGTCCAGTCTCCATCGATCAACTCGACATCATCAATGAGTTGCGTCGCGATCTGGTGTTGATGGAGTCGCGTTTTCCGGACGAGCTGCAACCCGCTCTGCAATCGCTAGAGCGCAACGGCTCGCCGTGGGCCTTCAGTCCCGCCGATCGAGAAAAGTGGTCGGAGGGGATGGACATCCCAACGATGGCTGAGCTCGCGTCGCGCGGCGAAAAAGCCGATATCCTGTTTTGGGTCGGTTGCATGGGTTCATTCGATGACCGCGCAAAAAAAATCACGGTCGCGTTCGCGCGCATCCTGCAGGCCGCACACGTGAAGTTCGCGATCCTCGGACAGGAAGAAACATGTCATGGCGATCCGGCACGTCGCATGGGCAACGAGTATCTGTATCAGATGCTGGCCAAGGGCGTGATCGAAACGCTCAACGGCTATGCGATCAGTACGATCGTCACCTTCTGTCCGCACTGCTTCCATCAGATGGGGAAGGAATTCCCCGACCTCGGTGGCCACTACGATGTCATTCACCACACCGAATACATCGAACGCCTGCTTAACGAAGGACGTGTTCCGCTCGACACGGAGCATGGTCAGCGACTCAAGGTGGCCTATCACGACTCCTGCTACCTCGGTCGCTACAATGAGATCTACGACGCGCCGCGCAATACCCTCAAGAAGGCGCTGCCGATCATCGAACTCATTGAGCCCGTCCGTACCAAAAGCCGTGGACTCTGCTGCGGAGCTGGTGGCGGTCGCATGTGGATGGAAGAAAACGTCGGCAAGCGCGTCAACGTCGAACGCAGTGAGGAATTGCTCGCGACGGGCGCCGATCAAATCGCGGTTGCATGCCCATTTTGCATGACGATGATCACGGACGGTGTCACCGGTGCTGGAAGTGCGGTGCCGGTTCTCGACATTTCGGAAATCGTCGCCAGTCGACTACTGAACGCATAGCTCGATATGCAGCGGATTCAGTTTTCCCAGCTGCAGCGCCCTGCGGAGCCAGCTAGAGTCGGGCCAACACGCAACGCCATCATTCAGTAAGGCACCGAGGGTCGCCCGCGTCAGTCTCGACGATGACGCAGGCGTATCACCTGTATCTGTTGATTGATTTTCCCGTCGACATATGGCGTTGTGCTGCTCGCCGTCACCTCAAGTCCGACAATGGGCAACTGTGCATGAAATGTCGCCAGCGCCACGCGCCCGGGATCGGCAATGATCGCTTCACCACCGGGCTTGAGTGTACGCTTGATGCACGCCGCAACGAGCACAGCATACTCTTGCTCGTAAATCACATCGGCAGCAACGATCACGTCGAAAGTGCCAATATCGTCCGGCCATTCGCGCCAGTTCACCATGCGCACGTGTGGCTCACGACCGAGATTGCGGCCGGCATTCGCACGCGTGACCTGTAACGCATCTTCGTAGTAGTCCGTCGACGTGACTTCAAAGCCCACGCGCATCGCAGCGACCGTCGGAAGCCCAAGTCCGCATCCTAGCTCAAGCAGCGTGCGCCCCGCGCCATTCTCGCCAAGCAGCGTCGTCGCGAGCTGTCTCGCTGACGGCCACAGATCGGCCCAATACGGCAATCGCTCGTCCATGACGTAGTCCGCCTCGCTGATCAGATGATCGGCGTTGGCGGGCTTGCGCAGCGTGAGCGTCACATCGCCAAGCACAACGGTTTCGTCGGCCAGCACAAAGCGACGCGCCAGTGCGTCATCGAGCGCGTCGCCGTGCAGGGTGGTGATGTTGTCGCGAACGATGTCGCTCCACTGCTGGCTCATGTCTGCGCCTGCGACGAAGCGCCCGAAACTGCGGCAAAAAAATCGCTACCCGGAATGAGCAAGGCATCGAGCAACATCCCCGACTCTACACGATTGATCGCCTCTGGCACCACGAGCAGCGCGTTCGCGACTGCCATGGTGCGCAACAGATTCGAGCCCTGCGCTCCTGCGAGTGTTGCGTCCAACATTCCATCCGATGCCGGCGAAAGCGTGACGCGCACGAAATGCGTGAGCGGAGCAGCAGTGTCAAAGGCGTCGTTGACACGGACGCGCACTGGCACGTGATACCTCCCGCGGTGTCCGCCAAGCGCGCGTATGAAAGGCCACGCGAAAAGCGCGCCAGTCACCATGGTGGACACAGGATTCCCTGGCAGTCCAAGCCACGGCACGCCAAGCACATTTCCTGTGCCGATCGGTCCGCCTGGGCGTATGCGCGCGCGCCAAAAGCCGATCGTGCCACCGAGGGCGAGGAGTGCCTCGCGCGTGTAGTCGTGCGCGCCCACGGACACGCCGCCGGTCGTGACGAGCAGATCGCAGCCATCACCGACCGCGTCGCGGATGGCGTCGGTTACCACCGCGAGATCGTCGGGCAGCAGCGGCAGCACCCGTACATCGGCACCCGCCTGACGGAGCATCGCCGGGAGCGCGTATGTCGTGGACGATACAATACGACGTCCGGCCAGCACTTCGGCGAATTGGTCGAGCAGCACAAGCTCGTCGCCGCTGGACAGCACAGTCACGCGCGGCCGCCGATGCACCTGAACCGTCGCCGCACCGATACTCGCCAGTGTGCCCAAATGCGATGCGCCGATCGTCTCTCCGGCATCGAATACCACGGCGCCAGCTGTCACATCTTCGCCGCTCGGCCGGACATTGCCCCGCCCGCCAAGGTCACGATCGTTCACGATGGTTACGACGTCGAGTCCGCGATCGGTGTCTTCGATGCGCACCACGGCGTCACAGCCAGGCGGCACCGGTGCGCCAGTCATGATGCGCGCGGTCAGGCCTGCGGCAATGTGCGGAAGCGTGGTCGAGTCGGCGCCCGCGGCGATCGATGCGATCACACGGAGCGAGACCGGCACCGTCGTGCTCGCACCCTGTACGTCGGCACGTCGGACAGCGTAGCCGTCCATGCCTGAGTTGTCCCACGGTGGCAGTGCAATCGG
>JAYUWD010000285.1:0-13899 GCA_043753735.1 Gemmatimonadaceae bacterium | reverse complement strand
GCCAATCTCGCGGATACCAGCTCACGGCGGTGGGCAGCATTCCAGCGGCGGAATTCACGCCGATCAGCGAGACACCCGGGACGTGCAATGTCGGTTCGGTTTCCGGGCCCAAGAGTGCGCGATAACGCTCATGAATCCGCGCATGCGTACCGATTCCGAACGGCGCGCGCCACCATTCGATATCGTGGTTACCCGGCACGACAATCAATGGCGCAATCGCGTTGAAGCTGTCCAGTACAACGCGCGCGTCACGAAACTCCTGCACACGCGCGCGCTGCGTGAGATCACCGGAAATCGCGATGGCATCGAACGGCATGGTGGCCGCGAGGCGGAGCGCAGCGGCGATGTGCTGCGGCACAAAGGAGCGGCCGCAGTGAATATCCGAAATGTGCAGTACGCGGACCACACGTCCGCTCATGCGGTATGGCTCATGCGCGATGGCTCATGCGCGATGGCTCAAACTGCTCGACTCATACTGCGTCACTCATCCGAGACGCGCGATCACGGCGTTGGTGAATTCATCCGTCGTGGCGGTGCCGCCCAGGTCGCGCGTGAGCACGACACCTTCTCTCAGCACACCTTCCAAGGCATCGCGAATTTGCTTGGCGCGCACATGATCACCGATGTGTTCGAGCATCATGCAGGCGGCCAGCACGAGTGCACCCGGGTTGGCGATGTTCTTGCCCGCAATGTCGGGTGCGGTTCCGTGAACGGCTTCGAAAATTGCGGCGTTTGCTCCGATGTTGGCACCGGGCGCGAGTCCAAGGCCGCCGACCAACCCCGAAATTTCATCCGAAAGAATGTCGCCGAACAGATTCGTCGTCACCACGACATCGAACGACTCGGGGCGCATCACGAGATGCATCGCCATCGCGTCGATGATGCGCTCTTCAAATTGCACGCGCCCTTCGTAGTCGCGCGCCACCATGCGACCGACATCCAGAAACAGGCCCTGCGAGAATTTCAGAATGTTCGCCTTGTGGACCAGCGTCACCTTCTTGCGGTTGTGCGTCAGCGCGTACTCGAAGGCATAGCGCACGATCCGTTCGGAGCCCACGCGCGTGATGATCGCCACCGATTCCGCCGCCGCCTTCGGATCGTCGCCAATCTTTATGTAGTGTTCGACACCGATGTAGAGTCCTTCGGTGTTCTCGCGCACCAGCACGATATCGACATTGTCGAAGCGACCCGGGATGATCGTGTGCGCCGGTCGCACGTTCGCATACAGATCGAACGTCTTGCGGAGCGCGACGTTGATCGACCGGAAACCTTCGCCCACTGGCGTCTCGAGGGGACCCTTGAGCGCCAGTCGCGTGCGCTTGATCGAGTCGAGCGTCACATCCGGAATGGGGTCGTTCCAGCGGGCAATGCCGGCCATACCCGCAACCTGGCGGTCCCATTCGATGTCAGCGCCGGCAGCGGCAAGGATACGGACGGTTGCGTCGGCAATGGACGGCCCGATGCCGTCACCGGGTATGAGTGTCACAGAAATGGCCATGTGGTAAAGATCGTCGCCTGATACCCCTGGGTGAAGCGGCGTTTTTCAGAACCACGGCTCGGCCCAAACTCAACGGCTATTGACAGCGCCGCGTTCAGAAGCGAAAACCCAACCTCCCTGACCTCCTGCCCGCTCTCCTGCCCTCCGTGACCTCCCGCCTGCTCCGATTCCTTCCGTGGCTCGCCATCGCACTGCTCGGTGCCGGCGCAATTGCCACCATCGCGCTGACACACGGCGAGAAAGTCAGTGCCGCGTGGCTTCTCACCGCGGCGATCTGCAGCTACCTCATCGCCTACCGGTTCTACAGCCGGATCATCTCGCACAACATCTTCCAACTCGACGCGACGCGCGCGACCCCCGCCGAGCGTTTGGACGATGGACGCGACTATGTGCCCACGAACAAGTGGATTGTGTTTGGTCACCACTTCGCCGCCATCGCCGGCCCCGGTCCGCTGGTTGGACCGACACTCGCCGCGCAATTCGGATTTCTCCCCGGCGCGCTCTGGATCATCGTGGGCGTTGCACTTGGTGGCGCGGTGCAGGACTGCGTGATTCTCTGCTCCTCCATCCGACGCGACGGCAAGTCACTCGGCCAGATGGCCAAGGAAGAAATCGGCACGGTCGCAGGGGCGACGGCACTGGTTTCGATTCTGGGCATCATGATCATCCTGATTTCAGTGCTGGCGCTGATCGTTGTGAACGCACTGCGCGACAGTCCGTGGGGCGTCGTCACCATCGGTCTGACAATTCCAATTGCGATGCTGATGGGTGTCTATCTGCGATGGATTCGACCGCACCGCGTGCTCGAAGCCACCGCGATCGGACTCGCGCTGTTGATGCTGTCGTTGTACGTCGGCAAGTGGGTGGCGGCATCGCCCGAGCTCGCGCCGATGTTCACGCTGAGCGGCCCCACGCTAGCGATTGCGATCATGATCTACGGCTTTTTCGCGTCGGTGTTGCCGGTGTGGCTGCTGCTCGCGCCGCGTGACTATCTCAGCGCCTTCGTGAAGATCGCGGTCGTGCTCGCGCTTGCGGTCGGCATTCTCGTGGTATTGCCGCCGCTCGAAATGCCACCGGTCACACGCTTCATCGATGGTACCGGACCGGTGTTCGCGGGCAAGCTCTTCCCGTTTGTCTTTGTCACCATCGCATGCGGTGCAATTTCGGGCTTCCACGCACTGATCTCGTCGGGCACCACGCCCAAACTGCTCAAACGTGAGACCGATGCACGGTTTGTCGGCTACGGCGCAATGCTGACCGAGTCGCTGGTAGCCACGATGGCGCTCATCGCAGCGTGCGTACTCACTCCAGGCGTCTACTTCGCGATCAATGCACCGGTTGCCGCCCTTGGAACAACGGCGGCCAGTGCGGCAGTGGCAATCGCGAATTGGGGCTTTGTCGTCACGCCGGAACAGCTCGAAACGCTCGCACGTCAGGTTGGAGAGACATCGCTTCTCTCGCGCACCGGCGGCGCGCCGAGTCTCGCGGTGGGGATGGCGCACCTGTTCTCGCAGGCACTTGGTGGTGAAGGCGCGATGGCGATCTGGTATCACTTCGCGATCATGTTCGAAGCGCTCTTCATCCTCACCACACTCGATGCTGGCACACGCGTCGGTCGCTTCATGCTGCAGGACCTGCTCGGCCACGTCTACAAGCCGCTCGGCCGCGTGTCGTGGTATCCCGCAGTGTTCCTCACCAGCGCGATGTTCGTATCGATGTGGGGGTACTTTCTCTATCAGGGTGTGACCGATCCGCTCGGCGGCATCAACTCGTTGTGGCCGCTGTTCGGGATCTCGAATCAGCTGCTGGCAACGGTGGCGTTGTGTGTGGGCACCACGGTGATCATCAAGATGGGGAAGGCCAAGTTTGCCTTTGTCACCATCATTCCTATGGTGTGGCTCACGATCGTCACGTCGACGGCGGGATTGACGAAGATCTTTTCGGCCGATCCCAAGCTCGGTTTTCTGTCACACGCGCGATTGGTGGAGTCGCAGATTCTGAGCGGAAAGCTGCCGGCCGCGATCAAGTCGGTCGATGCCGCGCACCGCATCATCTTCAACGACCGACTGGATACGGCGGTCGCAGGATTCTTCCTCTGCTCGGTGGTGCTGATTCTGGGTGCGTCGTTCCTCGAGTGGTACAAGGTGCTGAGCGGCAAGAAGGCGGCGGTCAGCAGCGAGTCGAAGTATGTCGCCAGTCAGTTGATGGGCGAAGCGGCGTAACGCCCCGTTGCACGACAGACGCGTCGAATGCAACAAGAGCCCGGCTGCAGTGCAGTCGGGCTCTTGTTGCGTTCGCCGCACGCAGTGCGAGTGTCAGGAGTCCAGAACTTCCCGCACCAGTCGCGTGAGTGCGGCTGCCGTGTAGGGCTTACCGATAAACGGAAAGTTGCGGCCCAGGCGGCCGTCATACAGAATCGCGTCATCGGAATAGCCGGAGGTGAAGATGATTTTCATCTCCGGCCGACTCTCGCGGCACAGCTCGACGAGATCCCACCCGTTTACCCCGGGCATTACCAAATCGGTCAGCATCAACGAAACGTGTCCCTGGTAGGACGCAAGTCGTTTGATCGCATCGTCGCCACCATCGGCGGTGAGTACTGTGTAGCCGGCGATGCGCAGCACTCGTTCAGCAACACGACGCACTGCTGTTTCGTCTTCAACAACGAGCAGTGTCTCGGTTCCCGGCATGGCGGCCGGTGTCGAAACCGGCGTTGCAGTTTTTGACACGTCTTCCACACGCGGCAAATACATGGCGAACGTTGTGCCGGTGCCCGGTACGCTATTCGCGAAAATGCTACCACCGCTTTGCTTGACGATGCCGTACACCATGGACAGCCCAAGCCCGGTTCCCTTCCCCAATCCCTTGGTGGTGAAGAACGGCTCGAAGATGCGACGGCGAATGGTTTCGTCCATCCCTTCGCCCGTGTCGCTGACCTTGAGCAACACGTAGTCACCCGTCGTGAGCGACGGGTGTACGGTGAGATCGGCGCTGTCGATGTGGACGTTTTCCGTCGTGAACGTCAGCGTTCCGCCGGTGGGCATTGCATCGCGCGCGTTCACCGACAGGTTGAGGAGCACTTGCTCGATCTGCGTGGGGTCGGCACGCACGCACCCGAGCTGCGCGGTCGGCGACACGACCAGCTTGATGTCCTCACCAATCAGCCGATGCAGGATGGTTTGCACGCCGACAATCAATTCGTTCAGATCGACGATATCAAATTTCATGATCTGCTTGCGACTGAACGCGAGCAGTTGCCGAGTAAGCAGTGCGGCGCGGATACCGGCGTCGCGAACGTCCTTCAGATCGGCACGGAACGGATCATCGCGCTTGACGTCCAACAACATCAATTCGACGGTGCCATTGATGACCGTGAGCAGGTTGTTGAAGTCGTGCGCGATGCCACCGGCCAAGCGCCCAACGGTTTCCATTTTTTGCGCCTGCAGGAGTTGCGACTCGAGCAGGCGCTGTTCGGTGAGATCGCGTCCAATGGCAATGAAATGCACCACCTGCCCCTGCTCGTCCTTGAAAGGCGTGATGGTGCGCTCCTCGAGGTAGAGCGTACCATCTTTTCGTCGATTGGTGATCTCACCGTGCCAGACATCACCGCGCAAAATGGTCTCCCAAAGATCCGTGAAAAAAGCAGGGTCGTGCGCGCCAGATCGAATCAGGTCACGCGTATTCTTCCCTGCTGCTTCCTCGGCGCTGTAGCCGGAGAGCTTCGTGAATCCCGCGTTGACCCACTCGATCGTTCCATGCCGGTCGGTAATGATCATGGCATTCGCCGCGGCGTGCAGCGCAGCACTGCGCAGATGCAGCGCGCTGTCCGCCTCCTTCCGCGCCGTGATATCCAGCAGCACCAACCGGCACTCGTCGCCCCGGGCCGTGCGTGCACCTTCGAGGCGGAGTGCGAGCGCCGGACCATTCTTTTGCGGGGGGGAAATCTCGCAGATTGCCCGCTCATTGCCGCTGAATACCTTGCGCAGGAACGCACTGAACGACGCGCGGTCGAACGCGCCGAGAAACAGCGATAATCCGCGGTGGACGAGCCAGGACCGATCCACGCCAAGCATCCGCGCAGCGGTCAAGTTCACCTGTGTGATAACCCCCGCGCCGTCCAACGTCATGTAACCCACCGGTGCGAAGTCGTACAGTTCGGTGAAGCGCCCGAGCAACGACTCGACCTGATCACGCGCACGCCGCAATTCCTCGTTTTGCATCTCGAGTTCAATTTGATGCACGCGGAGTTCGTACACGAGGCGAGCCCCCTCGACCTCCTCAGCCGTCTGCCGGTGGGGGGTGCCACTGGGGTCCAACCGTTGTTCAGCGCGACGACGCAGTTCCGAAAATTCCTCCGGCGCATCACTCACGATTTCGGTTCTCCGTTGGATTCGATTCCAGCCTGCTCCAACTGCCGCGCCTGACTTTCGACATGCCGTTCAAGATCGGCCTGGCTTGCGCGCAAAGTTTCTTCGAGCGCCTTTGAGACGGTGATATCGCGGAAGGTGATGACGGCGCCGTCCACTCTATTTTCAAGCGTGCGATAGGGCATGATGCGTACCAGAAACCAGCGTCCATCGCGGGCAATGGCCGGCTGTTCGTGCACAACGAGCGTGCGCAATACTTCGCGCGCATTCTCGACCAGCACTGGATATTCAAGCTCTGATGCAAAATCGGTCAGAGGCCGACCGACATCAGCCGCGACCAGTTTGAAGATCTGATTTGAACCAGTCGTGAAAAGCCTTACCTGCAAGTCCCGGTCGAGGAATACCGTCGCGACCTCCGTGCTGTCCAGCAGGTTTTTCATGTCGTTACCAAGACGCGATAGATGCTCCACACGCGATTGCAGCTCGTGGTTGAGCGTCTGCAATTCTTCGTTCATCGACTGCATCTCCTCTTTCGAGGTCATCAGCTCTTCGTTTGTCGACTGCAGTTCCTCGTTCGCCGACTGCAGTTCTTCGTTCGCCGAGTTCAGCTCCTCCGTGGAGGTTTGCATCTCCTCGCGTGCAGCCTGCACTTCGAGACGCAGTTGATTGAGCTCTTGCTCGACCAGCGCCGAGTTGCCACCTCCCCCGGGAGGCAGCGTCGGCATCGGGCGCACCCGCGCAGGGGTAACGACTGCGGTGAATACGATCATCACCATGCCGCGCAATGATTCCGGTTCCTGAAGCTGCTGCACCAGCAGGTCGACGGTTTGCTTGCCGCCATTCGTGCCGAAAACGACGTTGCGCCGCACGATCGGTTCCCTGTCGCTCACCGCCTTGCGAAAGGCGTCGGTGAGCTCGTAGCGCAGTCCCTCGCGGGCCATCGCAAACACATTCCAGTTCGTCTTTCCAGCAGCGGGCTCGAGGTACTTGCCCGTGCGTCCGCTGATGAAAAGGATCTCGCCTTTGGCGTCGGTGAGCACCGACGGTGGTGAAAACCGTTGCAGCAACAGCTGCTCCGCTTCCGACTGCAGACTTGCTCGCGGCTTGTACGCGCCTGACGGCGACATGGCCGACTTTGTCTGGGCTGGCGGCGTTGGGAACGGAACCGATGCGATGCGCGTATTCGAATCGCGCCGGATGTAGACGCGGGTTTGGGCATCCAGGGGCGCAAAGAGTTCGGCGGATGCACCCACAGTCTCTGAACTACCCAGAAAGAGCAATCCGCCCGGATTCAGGCCATAGTGAAAGAGCGGCAGCAGCTTGTTTTGCAGCTCGGGTGTGAGATAGATGAGGAGATTGCGGCAGGTGATGAGGTCGAGCTTCGTGAACGGCGGATCCATGATCACGTTGTGCGGTGCAAAAATGATCGTTTCGCGAATGGACTTGCCGATCTGGAAATCGCCGCGCTCCGTTTGCACGAAGAAACGATTGAGCCGCGCCTCCGACATGTCCGCGGCAATGCCCGCTGGATAGACACCGGTTCGCGCCTTGTCGATGGCATCGCGATCGAGATCGGTGGCGAAGATCTGCATCCGGTGGCTCCGTTTTGGCGTGAGCTCGTCCATCGCTTCCCGCAACATAATCGCGACCGAATACGCCTCTTCTCCCGTCGCGCAACCCGCTACCCACGCGCGCACAGGCTCACTCGGCGCGCGATTTTTGAGCAGCATTTCGACGCACTGTGTTTTGAGCATCTCCCATGCGACTGGATCGCGGAAGAAGTTCGTCACCCCGATCAACAGCTCCTTAAAAAGCAGTTCGAGCTCCTGCGGGTTCTCCCGCAGATAGCGTACATAATTTTCAACGCGGTCGATCTGATGGATGTTCATGCGCCGCTCTATACGGCGGTAGATCGTGTTCTTCTTGTAGAGCGAAAAGTCGTGACCGGTTTGCGCTCGGAGCAGAATGAAGACTTTCTCGAGCGCGGCATGCGCTTCTGCTGCTTCCTGCTTTCCGGGCACTGCAATGAGCGGGTCCAACATTGCCGGATGCGCGAGATACGTAACGATCCGCCCCGGGATCGCCTCGACTGGTGCGACAATATCGGCCATCCCGGAGTCGACCGCACTGCGCGGCATGCCGTCAAACTTCGCGGTTGCGGGATCCTGCACGAAGGCGATGCCCGCGTTTTCCTTGATCGCCTTGAGCCCGAGTGTCCCGTCGCTGCCCATCCCAGAAAGAATGACCGCGATGCCGCGCTGCTCCGTATTCTGCGCGAGCGAACGAAAAAAGAAGTCGATGGGAAGGCGGAGTCCACGCGGTGCAACCGGATCGAACAGGTGCAACCGACCATTCATGAACGAGACATCCTTGCCGGGAGGAATCACGTACACCTGATCCGCCTCGACGAGCATGCGATCGACAATCTGCGCCACAGGCATCGGTGTTACGCGCTGCAGCAGCTCGGGGAGCATTCCCTGATAGGTCGGATCGAGATGCTGTACAATGACAAACGCCATTCCGCTCGCAGTGGGCACATTTCGTAAGAAGATCTCGAGCGCTTCAAGGCCGCCGGCTGAGGCGCCAATGCCAACGATTGGGAACAACGTTTGGGTCGGATTCGTCATTCTAATGAGCTCTTACCCACAGTCGCGATTGATGAAGCCCATTCGCACGCCGGAATGGCGCCGCTGGTCGCCTGATATACCTGCCCTTACAAGCCAAAGATATACCTCTGAAAGCGGGGCAGTCAGTGCAGCGACAGCGAAAAAGCCTTACCGTGCTCATGCAGGGTAAGGCCGCTCAGGAAGCTCTCTCAAATGTGGAGTGGCAATCGACGCGCGCGCCGTGATGCACACGGTTTCGCTTCGCGTTTACATCGCGACTACGTCACGCGTCGTTCACCTTGGTGCGTCTGCGACGCACGACGGCGAAGATACCCGCGAGTCCCGCGGCCAGCAGTGCGTAGCTACCGGGCTCCGGCACGATCGATCGGCCTATGATCAGCCCATCTGTCGAGCCATCGCCTTCGATGATGAAAGTAAGTTTGGTGCTGCTGCCAACGTTCACCGCCTGCGCGATGTCGACCATGCAACTCGACGTGTAAAACTGTGCCGACGTAAAGACACCATCGCCATCGCGGCAGAAGCCACTCTTGCCGGTGTAGAGCGACGTGTTCACGAGCGACGTTGCGCCCGTGGCATCGAATGAACCGTTGGCGTTCACGGCAACGTTGCCGACATATGCGCCGATCAACTTGTTATCCCAGCCCAGCCCAAAGCTCAACGCAGCGTTGCTGGCGGTGAAGGCAGTCTGAAAGAAATAGCGGTAGTTGCTGGTGTTGTCGCTGGTGCGCCTGGTGGCCACGTTGGCACTGGGCGCGACACCGATCCACTGCTGGACCGACGTGACGTTCGCTGCCCACGGATTCACCGGCGGCGAAGTGACGAGCGCTGCGTTGGTCAGATTTCCCGTGATGCCCGTGGTACCATTGGGGCCAAGTCCATACCACTGCACCGACCAATTGAGGTCGCACGCGCCCACGCCGTACGCACAGCTTACGGTTTGCGCGCCCGAGCGCTGGAGCTGCGCCGAAGCGAGTGAAGGGGTCGACGACACCAGCGCGAGCGCCGTGACGAGTTGAAAAACCATTGCGGCAATCGGCTTGTGCATGGACTGGCCTATGGCAAACACAGAATATTTGAAAGTGGACTCACAGTCGACGCCCAAGCCGTTCATTTGTAACGGCTTGTGCAACGATTTTTCTCACTCCAGGGACGGATCAATCACGTGCGCCTGTCTTGCCTCCGACATGCGCCCACAGTGCGCGCTCCACCGTGACCGGTGTCCATTGGGCTCCGAGAGTCGCAGCACGCTCGCGTAATGCGTCAGCGTAGCGTGCGTAGTAACCGAGCGTCCACGCGACTGTGCCGAGTGACGGAATCTGCGCGGCTACCAATTCGTCGAAAAATGGATAAATCGCGGGCTTGCATGCAGCAGTGGCTGCAGATGCCGTAGCAGGTCCAACACCCGCAAGTGTCGCAAGCGTGGCAATCGGTTGCGTCGGATGCGGCACTTTCGCGAGTGCCGCCGTGCTTATCTCGATGACCAGTTCCGCCGCGTTGCCGCGCACGAGCACCAAGTTCGGTGCGCGCCACACGCCGCGCGCCATCTTCCACTCGGTGAGTCGCACCAACTCGTCGTGCGTGATGTGCGCTGAAGCGCGCGCAGCGATCGAGCGCGGCAGCTCGTCGCGATACCAGCGATCCAGCTTTGGAAGTTTTGCGACGCCTTGCCGCGAGATGACGTCTTCATAGTGCGACAGCGCGTGCTTCCAGTCGACGAGCGCAGCCGACGACCAGAGATCGGAAGTGGGTGAATTCATGAAGTGAAAAGTATGCCGTGCAGCTGCAATGAAGCACTGCCTTTGTGAGTCCACGTCGCAGGCAACGCATTCGACCCGACTCACTCCGTTCTGCATCATATTGCCGCACACTCGTTCACCGGCGGCGACCTGTTCGTTTCGACAAGCGTAAGCAATGTCAACATCCTGGGACCGCAGCAAACGAATCTTTGGCGTGGCACGCCGTTTCAGATCGTCGTTTCGCAGCAGCTCTTCCGACCGCTGGGAATCGCGTGAGCAAACTTTGCGCACAGACGTCGCCGAACGGGCGTATCAACAAACGCGAGAGAAGATCTCGCAGCGTACGTCGACTCTTATTTTCGAGGGGTACGCAGCACGCGCCACGCTTGCCAACGCCCTGATCAACGCTGACGCAAACGACACGCTCTTTCTGCTCAACAAGGGGCGCTTTGAGGTGGGCCGGATCGGCGAAAACGACCTGCTTCAAAGCGAGCTGTCTGTGCTCCGCCCCCGGCGCGCCACTCGAACTGCGGGTCACGAACGCTGTGCCGCGCGTGATCATCGATACGGTCGCCGTCGTCAAGCGCGCGCTCGAATACGCGTCGCAGAGCCGCGGGCGCGATCTGCAGGATGTGCAACAACGGCGTCGCGTGAACGAGGCAAAGCGCAACACCTGCATCGGTGCCACGGTGAACGCTGCGGTCGGCTTCAATCAGACGGCGCCGACATTCAATGAGTCGTTTCGCGCACCGCTTCAGAGTCAACAATTCTCCGTTGGCGTCGAGACGCCGGTGTTGCAGTGGGGCGCGCGACATGCGCAGATCGAAGCGGTACAGGCAGACCTCGCGCGGATACAGACAGACAATCGCACAGCGCGTGAGACTGAGGTTCAGGAAGCGCTCCACGCGGCGCTGGGCCTCGCTCATGCGGAGCATCAACTGAAGATTGTGGCCAAGGCGGACAGTGTCGGCACCAAGCGGTTTGAAGTCGCGCGCAATCGGTATTCGATCGGTCGCATCGACTTTGGCAACCTCGCCATTGCCCAGACGGAGAAAGACCAGGCGCTGCAGGAATATTTGCGTTCGCCAGGCGGCTACTGGTCGGCGTACTATCGGCTACGTCGACTTACGCTGTGGGACTTTTCAACCGACTCGCCGCTTTAGTAGCAACGAGTGCAAATCATGAGGTGGCACGCGTCAGTTGCAACGCGAATGATGACGGCGTGACCGCGTTCGGAGACGCCATGCGACTGTAAAACGACATGAGCTTACGCCCGCCCGTAGTGCAGCCGGCGATCGGTCGCGAGAGAGCTCACCTAGTCAGCAACCGAGTCAGCGGTTACACCACAGGCACCTTCGCTTGACGGACTGGATGCGTGGTGGATGCCGCTCAGCGATCGCGGTGTGGACGCGTCAACGCATCGCCAAGCATTGCAGCATGGACGAGGTGCGTGGCATTTCCGATCAGAGTAGCAAATCATTGCGTATCGTCGAACGGATCGCCCAGACGATTGCACCCAGCGCAGTCGTTCTACGCCAAAGTACGCGCGCCTCTCCGGTCGTGCCGAGGCGCAGCGTGCTCTCAGCTGACAAGCGAACGCGTGCCTCAACTGATCCGATGTCGTCGCCAACTGGCGACACGCTGGAGATCACGCCGCTCATCGTCTGCCGAACGTCCTGTCGTCCGACATACCGGACCACCTGGCCGACCCGTACGCCCATGGCACCGGCTCCGCGCAAGTGAACAAGGGCTTCACGCTGTGAGACGTCAGTCAGCGTGACTAGCGTGTCGCCGAACTGGACGGACCTCCCTGTCAACTGTTCCGGCCGTGAAGTGGTGACCGTGCCGGCGACGCGTGCCGTCACGCGAAGGGCGCCAGCCTGCGCGTGCGCTTCCGCGGCGGCGGCGACGGCGCCTTCGACATCGGCACGCAGCGCTTCGCTCGCGCCACTCGCTCGGCCCGCGGCCGCACGCGAGAGCTGCGCCGACAGCGAGTCGACCAATCTTTGTCGCATCACCTGCTCGCGATCAAGCTGCACGTCACGCAATCGCAGAATCGGCGCCCCGACTGACACGATATCCCCTTCGCGCACCGCGACGGACGACACGACCCCGCTCGCTGGCGCCGTCACCACCAGTTGCGCGGTGGACGTCACGGTAAAGGGGCCGTCGGTGGTGAGATTACACGGAACGATTGCCGCCACGATCGCGAGTAACGCGGCAACGATCAACCCTCGGCGGAGACGAGATCCGCCGGGCCGACGTACCGTCCACGCGCGCCACGAGGCCCGGCCGCCGCGATTGAGCCCACCAAGTAGGCCGCGCATCGCATACAGCGCGATAAGCACGACGACACTCGCTATTGTCGCGCCGAGCAGGCCGTTTACATATCCGACAACACTAGCGGTGAAAAACAGTAGAAAGCCGGTGGCGTAGGCGAAGGCACCGATCCCATACGCCAGCAGAATGCGATGCTCCTGCGGCTCGAGAATCGGCATCGGAAGGTCCTCGCGGAACAGCTGTCGGCGCGCCCAGAAGGCTGCGTGCGCTCGTGCGCGTTGGCGCAGATTGGATATCTCCAGCCAGTCACCGAGCGCGAAATAGCCGTCGAGGGGGAGCAGGGGATTTAAATTGGTGAGAATATTGGCGATGCCCCCGACGAGCATCGCGGCAATCGCCACCTGACCGATCACGGAGTCAGGTGCGATGGTAATCCACAAAATCGCCAAGATCGCTGTGACAAATAGTTCGATCCACGCGCCCGCTGCCGTGACCCAGAGTCTGGCGTTACGCTCCGGGAAGCTCCACGCATCATTCACATTGGCGTAGAACGCCGGCATGAAGAACAGCAGCATGAAGCCCATCTCATGTACTTCACCGCCGAAGTGTTTACAGGCGAAGGCATGGCCGAACTCGTGAATCGCTGTGAGCAGCGTGAACATTCCGATCAGCAGGAGCAACGACCACGGGGAGAGCGCGCCAAACGAAAAGGTCGCGGTCAGCTCGGCGGCAAACCTTTCGCTCTGCGAAGCGACAATGACACCGTAGGCAAGAAACATCGCGACGGAAAGCGCGACAAAGGCCGGCGTGAAGCACCAGCGGAGGCGCGGATACCAACGTGTGAGTGCGGCGTCAGGATCGCCGAACGAAAAGCGCATCCGAAACAGTTCGCCGCGCACCAATGAGCGCGTTCGCCGCCGCTCGGCGCGGAGCCGCTCCAGCTGTTGTGTGGTGCGTTCGAGGAGTGTGCGTTCCAGCAGGCCGAGCGCGGCGAGCTTGCGTGCAAAGCCGTCCACCGTCGATGACGACACCCGCACGCCATCGGCGACCAATTGCTCGGCGATCTGGCCCGCCGAACGCGCGCCGTCGAACAGCCGCATGACCTGCATTTCGACGGGGCGAAAGCGGAAGTACGCGTGGGTAGCCGGATCCTTGACGATGAAACTCTGCTCATTTCGATAGCGCTGCTCGACGATCGCGAGATCGGTTCGGAGTAACGGGGCGCTCAACGCAGTATCCCAGCGGTCACCATGGCGGCTGCCTTAGCGGCGCGGGATCGCGAGCCGGTCGCCGGCTGCGAGTCCGCTCACGATCTCCACGCGATTTCCTGGCACGTCGACACCGATCACGACCTGGCGCAACGTTGTGCGGCCGCCCTCGAGGACCAGCGC
>JAYUWD010000284.1:0-4638 GCA_043753735.1 Gemmatimonadaceae bacterium | reverse complement strand
GCCCAAAACCGCCACCAGGAGTGCGGAGCTCGATCGCGTGCGAAGGACTGACGGTGACAACCATATCGGCGAAGGTCAGTCCCGCCTTCAGGAAGTTGATCCGGCCGTACCACTCGACATGGCGAAAGTTGTACAGCTCCGGCGGAATGCCACATTCGTTCAACATCGAGGCAGGGAAGTGTCCCTGGTAGCCCGCGTTGTGCACCGACATCACGGTCGGTGTGCCCGCATACTTTTCGCGCAGATCGGCGTAGCTGCGCATGAACAACAGTGCGAGCGACGTATGCCAATCGTGCGCATGAATGAGCACGGGGCCCTGAATCAGTCGCGGAATGCCATCGAGCACGGCGCGTGAGAACATCGCGAAGCGTCGTGCGTTGTCTGCGTAGTCGCGACCATTTTCGGCGTACAGCCCGACGCGATTGAAATACTCGGGGATGTCGACGAATACGACTTTGGGGCCGGGCGCGGGGTGCACTTCGCGAAAGAAGCGCACCTCGGAGCCACGAAAGCCGAGTTCAACGCGAATCGGCCGACCAAGCGGGGCCAGGTCGGGAGCGAAATCGCGAACAGACCGATAGAGCGGCACGAAGACGACGACCGTTGCACCGGCTTTCACCTGATATTCTGCCAGCCCCATCACCGCTTCGGCGAGGCCACCGGTTCTGGCGAACGGTGTATACTCCGCCGCGATGTGGACGATCGTTTGTGACGACCCGCTGTGCGGGCCAACGACCGGCGCGCCGAGGTTCGGCGTGGGTCTGGCAACTGAAGTCATTGCGCGACTGTGAGGGGTTGAAAGTCGACGTGCAGAGCGCGTCAGGCGATTGGCGGATCGTCGGGGAGCACGTCGCCAAGGATTGAAGGCGCGTAGTAATTCCGCGCATACTGCTCGACCATGCGGCGCGCCGTGAAGTGCTGGCCTGCCACACGAATCGCGTTCTTCATCGTCATGAGCCAGCCGCGTGGCAGTCCCAAAGCGTCACGGTCGTAATACTTGGGGACGACTTCGTGTTCGAGCAGATCGTAGAGCCGCGTCGCCGGAATCGAACGATCGTCGCTGTCCTCGTTGGGATTGATTGCCCAGCCATTGTTGCCTTCGTAGCCTTCTTCCCACCACCCGTCGATCGTGGAGAACTGCGGCACGCCGTTGAGCGCGGCCTTCATGCCGCTTGTACCCGACGCCTCCATCGGCACGCGGGGCATGTTCATCCACACGTCGACGCCCTGCACGAGCAAATGCGCCAAATGCATGCCGTAGTCTTCAACGAATGCAATGCGTCCCTCGAAGCGTGGGTCGCGCGTGAACTGGTAGACGTTCTGCAGCACTTGCTTGCCGGGATTGTCCGCCGGGTGCGCCTTGCCCGCGAAAACGATCTGTACCGGCCGCGAACTGTTTGTCACCAGCGCACGCAGGCGTTCGACATCATGAAAAATCAGATCGGCGCGTTTGTAGGTCGCGAAGCGTCGCGCGAAGCCGATTGTCAGGGCATGCGGATCGAGCAGCGGGCCGGCCCCGACCAACTGCGCCGTGTCGAGTGTGCGTTCCGCAAATGCGCGTCGCGCCTCTTCACGCACTCGGCGCATGAGCGTGTGCTTGAGACGCTGGTGAGTGAACCACAAGGTCTCGTCGTCCATCGACAGCACCTGCTCCCACACTGACGGGTCGTTGGTGTGTCCCCACCACGGTCCAAGATGCTGGTCGAGCAATCGCATGATCGGGCTGGCCATCCACGTCGCCAGGTGCACACCGTTGGTGACATAGCCCACCGGCACTTCTTCAGTGGGACGATTCGGCCAAAGCGGTTTACACAGTTCCTGCGTGACGATTCCGTGACGACGCGATACGGCGTTCACGCGACGCGACAGGCGGATGGATGCAGCCGTCATATGGAACATGCCGGAGCCGACTTCGGGGTGATAACCGAGTCGCACAAACGTTTGCGCATCGATCCCCATCTCCGTCCACATGCCACCCGCGCACTGCACAACGTCCTGCACGCCAAACTGATCGTGTCCGGCCGGTACGGGGGTGTGTGTGGTGAATACGCTGCGATTACGCACCTGCTTGATCGCGTCGGTGAACGGAACGCCGGCGACACAAAGTTCGCGAACACGTTCGACCATCATGAACGCCGCGTGTCCCTCGTTCGCATGCCACGCCGCGGGTTCGATCCCCATCGCGCGGAGCGCGCGCACACCGCCGACGCCGAGCAACCATTCCTGGCGCAGGCGCATTCCCGGTCCGCCCGAATAGAGCTTGGACAGGAGCGGGCGATCGTCGGGGTGATTCTCCTCGAGATCCGAGTCGAGCAGATACACCGGTACGCGACCGACCTCGAGCTTCCACACACGGATATTGATGTCGCGACCGAATGTATTCACCGTGACGAGATGCGACTGGCCATTGGGGCCGGGCACCTGCGTGATCGGCACCGAGCTCAATGGAAATCTGACGTTCGAATCTTCTTGCCAGCCGTCGAGTCGGATGCGTTGATCGAAGTAACCGTTGCGGTACAGAATGCCGACGGCCACCAGAGGCACCCCGAGATCGGACGCCGTTTTGAGATGGTCACCGGCAAGCACGCCGAGTCCACCGGAGTAGATCGGCACCGAATTGTGAACGCCAAACTCAGCACAGAAATAGGCCACCGGCTTGTTACGCAGTTCGGGGAACGTGCGCGAATACCAGGTGTGTTCGTCGGATTTTTCCGTAGCCAACCATTGCATCGCGCGATCGTAGCGGGCACAGAACGCACTGTCGTTGGCGAGCGTCTCGAGTCGCGCAGGATCCACTTGCTGCAGCATCACCACAGGATTGTGGTGCAGGCTGTTCCACAGCGTGTCGTCGATTTCGCGAAAGAGCGCGCGCGCGTCGCGATTCCAGCTCCAGGCGAGGTTGTTCGCCAGCTGTGCGAGCCCCGCGATACGAGCGGGAACAGGGGGCGTGATGGCCAACGAAGGTGTCGGCGGCGTCGGTGTCACTGCTACAGGAGCTGTCATGTCGGTTCGACGAACGGGAATACGGCACTCCGGTGTGGCGTGCCGACTGATTCTCGAGGTGTAAGGTACGCATGGGCGCGCAGCTGTGGACAGGCCGACGGCCCGGGACTAAGCTGCGATATGCGACTGTCCGTCGGGAATAGTCGCTTCCCCGATTTGGTCATTGATGCCGCCTCGCCAGCACTCCGTCGAGCTGTTCAAGTTCGGTGGTGCGTCTCTCGCGGACGCCGCCGCGGTCCAACATGCCATTGGTATCATCGTCGAGCCGCGCCAGGCGCGTCTGGTGACTGTGGTTTCGGCGCTTGCCGGTGTGACCGACAGCCTGCTTTTGCTGGCCAATGTTGCCTTGGCCGGCGATCAGCGCGACGTCGACGCACGGATGGCGGTCGTGTACAAGCTGCACCGCGATGTGGCCATTGCTATTGTGGCCGGTGTCCGTGCCCGTCAGGCATTGTTGAAGGAGATCGAAAGCGCGTTTGCCGATTTGCGCACGCTGCTCCATGGCGTGTCGAGCCTGCGCGAACTCACGCCGCGCACCCGTGACTTCATTGTTGCCCGAGGCGAACAGCTTTCGGCGCGATTGGTGGTGGCGGGATTGCAGTCGCGCGGTGTGCGCGCTGAGTACGTGGACGCGCCGGAATTGATTCTCACCGATGGCAAGTTCGGCGGCGCGTTTCCCGACCTGCCCGCGACAGACCGTGCCGTCCGTGCGCGACTGCTGCCCATGTTGAAACGCAAGCTTCTGCCTGTGATTCCGGGCTTTGTTGGTGCGTCGCCCGACGGTGCCGTGGTCACGCTCGGTCGCGGTGGGAGCGACCTTTCGGCGACAGTGATTGGTCGCGCGTTGCGCGCGGAACGGATCACTCTTTGGAAGGATGTCCCGGGTCTGATGACGACCGACCCGCGACTCGTACCAACCGCGCGGATCATTCCGCAGTTGAATGTGCGTGAGGCGGCTGAGCTGGCGTACTATGGGGCAAAGGTATTGCAACCGCGTGCATTGATTCCGCTGGCGCGGATGCGCATTCCCGTTTTTGTGCGTCCATTTGCAACACCCGAGGCGCCAGGCACCGAAATCTCGATGCGTCGGACGTTGACGCGCTATCCGGTGAAGGCGTTGTCAGTGATTCGCGGACAGGCCCTTGTGACGGTGACCGGCAATGGCATGCTCGGCGTGCCAGGAATTTCAGCGCGCACCTTTGCTGCACTGCATGCGGCACAGATCAACGTTGCCATGATTTCGCAGGCCTCGTCGGAGCACTCGATCTGTTTCTGTGTCCCGGCCGAACGCGCGACGGATGCACGATCCGCTTTGGAACAGACGTTCGCTGTCGAGCTGTCCCGCCATGAGCTCGAAGGCGTGGATGTGCAACTGGCCATGGCGATGCTTGCCGTGGTCGGTCTGGGGATGGCCGGCACACCGGGGATCGCGGCACGCATGTTTCGGGTGCTTTCAGATCACGGCGTGAACATCGTCGCCATCGCGCAGGGCTCGTCGGAGCTCAACATCTCGGTGGTGATTGCGGCAGGTGATGCTGAGACTGCAGCGCGCGCGGTGCACGAGGAATTTCAGATGGACAAGATCGGTGGTGGCGGTATTCGCCAGACCGATCGCATGGATGTCGTCATTCTCGG
>JAYUWD010000283.1:0-13980 GCA_043753735.1 Gemmatimonadaceae bacterium | reverse complement strand
GAGCCCGCACGTTGGCGCGCGCTTGCGTACGACGTCGTATTGAACGGGACCGAGTTGGGTGGCGGCAGCATCCGCACCAGCGATCCGGCGGTGCAGTCGCGCATGTTCGCACTGCTCGGCATTGGTGATATCGCGGAACAGGAACGTCGCTTCGGCTTTCTGCTTGAAGGGTTGCGTGCGGGGGCCCCGCCGCATGGTGGCATCGCCTTGGGTTTTGACCGCATCGCGATGCTGCTTTCGGGGTCGACATCGTTGCGTGACGTGATTGCGTTCCCCAAGACCACCGCGGCGCGGTCACTATTTGAAGGCGCGCCAGTTGCCGTGTCTGCTGCTGACCTCGAAGAGCTGGGTATTGCGGTGCTTGACCACGGAGTTGAGCCATGACCGAGTCGACGACGGCGCGCATTTCCGTTGAGGGCGCCGATCTCCTGTCGCTTACCGGTGTAGGCGACGCCAATCTCGTGGAACTCGCGCGTGTCTCCGGCGCACGCGTCTCGCTGCGTGGTGATTCGCTGGCCGTCTCGGGCGATGCGGAGTCGGTCTCAAAGGCCGAGGGAATCGCTGCAGCGATGGTGGCAATGGTTCGCGATGGGCGCACTGTGCTCGCCGACGATGTGCTGCGGCTTTCCCTTATAGAACGCACAACGGACGCCCCGAATGCAACCAACGGCAATGCGCTGGTGCTGCCGGGGGCGCGTCGTGGGGTGCAGGCGAAAACACCCGGACAGGCCGAGTATCTCAAGAAGATGGGCGAGCACGACATCGTTGTCGGTATTGGCCCGGCGGGTACTGGTAAGACGTATCTCGCGGTTGCGGCGGCTGTCGACGCATTGATGCGCAAGCGTGTGCGTCGCATCGTGCTAGCGCGGCCGGCCGTCGAAGCCGGGGAGAGTCTCGGCTTTCTCCCTGGCGACATGCAGGCCAAGATCGACCCCTATCTGCGACCGTTGTACGATGCGCTTGACGATCTGATGCCAGTCGAGCGCATTCAGAAGTACATCGAGTCCCGGACGATCGAAGTTGCGCCGCTTGCTTTCATGCGCGGTCGTACGCTTGGCGATTCGTTCGTCATTCTCGACGAAGCGCAAAACGCGACCGGTTTGCAGATGAAGATGTTTCTCACGCGACTTGGCGTAAACTCGAAGATCGTGATTACCGGCGACAAGACGCAGGTCGATCTGCCACGCCGCGAAGATTCCGGGTTGATGCAGATCGAACGCATCCTGCATGGTATCGAGGGAATCAGTTTCCACTACTTCAGCGAAGCGGATGTGGTGCGTCATCGTCTGGTGCGCGACATCATCCGCGCGTACAACGACGACGCATCGGGTGGGTCATGACCGGAACGCATGGCCATGGACGACGGGCCCACTAGACCTGGTCGGCGCCACCGCGTCGGGCCTCATTCTGTCGCCCTCGGCGCAGCTGGGGCGCTGACCGGCGTCATCGCGCTTCACTTCCGGAAGTACAGAAGGCATCACGTGCCAACCCGTGATGGGCTGGAACTTGCACAGCACTTAATGCAGCAGGATACGTTTCGTGCGTTCATCATTTAGCATCATGGCACGGCTCCGGTTGCAATCAGTCGCGAAAAGGCACGGTCATGTGATGGCAAGTTGCCGCCTGAGGGTGGCGAGTATGCGCATCCCCGGCCACGCTCACGCACTGTTGTCAGCACGCGTTTCCCACGCGGACGGTGTGCGGGTTCTTGCTACCGGCGCGAAAACATGACGCCCGCTCCACGCGCGATGCTCGCAGTGTCGGTTGAGGCTGATCGTGTACGTTCGCCGGTGGCCAGCGAACGACTGGTAAAGGTTGCGCAGGAGTCACTACGTGCGCTCAAGGTCAAAAACGCGCTGCTGTCGATCACGCTTGTCACGCCGCGTGCCATTGCGGCACTGAACAAGAAGCATCTTGGTCATACTGGTTCGACCGACGTGATCACCTTCGCCTTGGGTGCCGACCCGAACGGCGTCGTCCTCGCCGACATTTATATCTGCCCCGATGTTGCGCGTGAACAGGCCAAGCGACACGGCGTTGGTGTGCGTGAAGAGGTGGCTCGGCTCGTTGTGCATGGCGTGTTGCACGCGTGCGGATGGGAACATCCCGACGACGATTCGCGCATCACATCGCCAATGTGGCGGCGACAGGAGCAGTTGCTCGCACGCTTCTGGCCCACTCGCTCCTCGCGCGCATGAGCATCGTGCCTTGGTTTGTGGCCGCTGGCGGTGCGACACTATCTGCGCTTGCCGCTGTCGCTGACGGCGCATTGCTGTCGGAGTCGACTTCGGGTCCCATCCCGCTGGATCGGGGTGTGCTGATCGCGCCTGCGCCACTCGTTCCTCGCGCCGTGCCTGCGCACGAACGTTCGCATCGCGCCCTCGCATTCGCCCGCGTCCTTGGCCACCTGATTGCGGGCAGTGCGTTGGCCCTCGCGCTGGGTCTGGAGGGGCGCGCGACACCACAGGCGATTGCGCTCCTTGCATTGGCCGGCCTGTTGACTGTGGCGACTGCGGAAAGTATTGCGCGCGCTGTCGGTGATGCGTTGGGTGACAACGCCGCGCTCAGACTTGCCTGGTTCGTGCGGGGCACGGAACAGTTGCTCGCACCTGCTGTTCGCCTGGGCGAATTGCTCGACGCTTCGGTCGAAGATGTGGTATCGACGACCGACAGTTCGAGCGATCGACGCGATGAAGCAGCCGCGCAGTTTCGCGAAGTGATCACGAGTGAAGCGGATGTCACCCGCGACGAGCGGGATCTATTGCTCGGTATTTTCGAGTTCGGCGAGACAACTGCCGAAGAAGTGATGGTTCCGCGGGTCGACATCATGGGGATCGAGCGCGAAACGCCGTGGTCTGAAGTCATTGATCGCGTTCGCAGCGCGCAGCATTCACGAATGCCCGTGTTTGAAGGGACGGTCGACGAAATCGTCGGCATTCTCTACGCGAAGGATCTGTTGCACCCGGTGCTCGCCGACACCGAGCCCGCCGATGGTTGGCAGTCGCTCATGCGTGCCCCAACGTTCATACCGTCGGCCAAGCGGATTGCTGATCTGTTACGCGAGTTCCGCGCAACTGGGCGACACATCGCCATCGTTGCCGACGAATACGGAGGTACGGCGGGACTGGTGACGATCGAGGATGTGCTCGAGGAACTCGTGGGGGAGATCCGCGACGAGTACGATGACGAAGAACGTTTTGTCGAGAACGAAGGCGATACACGCTTTTGGGTGTCGGGACGTACGAATCTCGATGACCTTTCCGAGAAACTCGATCACGATTTCCGTCGTGCAGATGTCACGACCGTTGGCGGATTGATCTTCGAATTGGTAGGACGTGTGCCGCGTGCCGGTGAGTCGCTGAACGTCGGTCCGTTCCGTGTCATCGTTGAGCGCGTCGTGCGACGCAAGATCGAACGCGTTTTTCTCGAACGAGTTGCCCCTGCGGGCGCGGGGGACAGCTGATGCCCCTGCTCCCAATGCTGATCGCCGTCGGGGTGGTCGCAATTCTTACCGCTGGTGCCACGGCGGTGCGCGCCGTGAGTCGCCTGTGGTTACGCCACTGGATCGAGCATCGGCACGCGCGTTCGGGCACGATGGCACGTTATCTCGAACGTCCAATGCGACTCACGTATGCAGCGGGCACGGGCATCATGCTCGTCGTGTTCGCGATGGGTGCGATCATTACAGTGTCGAGCGGCCTATCGCCTTGGGCATTCACGCGGGATGCGATCGTATTCTTGCTGCTGCTTCTCTTGGTCGGTCAGCTGATTCCACGTGCTATTGGACGGCGGTGGGCGCCGCAGTTGCTGCCCGTGCTCGTGCCCGCACTTCGAATCGTTGATCTCATTGTGAGCCCCATCCTTTGGCTCGCGCAGTGGATTGGATCGGCTGCGATACCAAGCGTTGCAAAAAATGGAAAGGTGGATGTGCGCGAAGGGCTTGAGGATCTGTTTCGTGACGGTGCTTTTGATGGGATGGGGACCGGTGAGGAATTGGCGATCATTTCCGGCGTGATGCAATTTGGAGACAAGACCGTGGCCGATGTGATGACGCCGCGTTCTGAAATCTTTGCGCTCGACGAATCGCTCGGGCCCATGGAAATTGCTCGGTGCGTGGCGCAATCAGCGTACAGTCGTGTACCGATCTATCGTGGCACCCCCGACACCGTGATCGGCATGATTCACGTCTTCGATGTCTTCAAGCTTGTCGGCGAACGAATGCCCGCGTTACGCCAGGTGACAATTGCGCGCTCAACGAAACCGGCGAGTGAATTATTGTTCGAGTTGCTGCGTGCACGCCGTCAGTTGGCAATCGTGCAGGACGACGGTGGCGTTGTGCTGGGACTGGTGACCATGGAAGATCTATTGGAGGAGTTGGTGGGCGACATTCGGGATGAGCATGACGAGCCAGCCCCGCGGGCGCACGGAGCATCATCGTGACGGTGCTTTCGGCGTCGATGCAACGCCTCCTGACAGAGTTTCGCAGTGGCAAGCCAGCGGCATTGGCGCGCGCTCTCAGCATCGTCGAAAATCATCGCGATGGATTTGACCGGCTGCTGGCGGTACTGCATCCCCTCGTTGGGCGCGCGCGCCGAGTGGGTATCACGGGTCCTCCGGGGGCAGGGAAGAGCACGCTGACCACGCGGCTGGCAAAAGCCTACCGCCTCCTTGGCCTGCGCGTTGGAATCGTCGCCGTCGATCCGACGTCACCGTTCACCGGTGGCGCACTGCTTGGCGATCGCATTCGCATGGAAGAAGTCGCGCTCGATCCCGGCGTCTTCATTCGTTCCATGGCTACGCGCGGGTCACTTGGTGGTCTGGCCACTGCCACCCGCGAAGTGTGCGACGTCCTCGACGCGTTCGGGAAGGACGTGATTCTGCTCGAGACAGTCGGTGTCGGACAGAGCGAACTCGATATTGCACGCGCCGCCGATACGACACTCGTCGTGCTCGTGCCAGAGTCTGGCGATTCCATTCAGACGCTCAAAGCCGGGGTGATGGAGATCGCCGATGTCTTCGCCGTCAACAAGGCCGATCGCCCCGGCGCGGACCGCCTGCGCAACGATATCGAACTGATGCTCGGCCTGCGATCCGGCGCGCATCTCCAAAATGTCCCGGCGCATCATGGCGTCGACCTGCGTTCGTTTCCTGATCGCGATGCGTTGCGAGACGCGATGAATCCGGCGCGAGCCGCTCGTGCAGCAGCACAGGCCGACGCCCCGGTGTCGTGGACGCCGCCAGTGTTGCGCACGATTGCCGCCAAGGGTGATGGGATGGATGAGGTGATCGACGCGCTGGATCGGCATTTTCGCTATCTTTCCGACAGTGGAGAACTCGGCACGCGACGGCGGCAACGATTGCGCGAACGCGTGATGGAAGTGGTGGAACAGCAGGTGCGGCAGCAGCTCTGGTCTGATGGACCAACACGTGAATGGCTCGACAACCAACTTCCGGCGCTGGAAGCGGGCGACGTCGCACCTTTTGCAATCGCGGACGAACTGCGCGCACGCAGCGGGACGCTCCTCACCGGCGCAGTGCATCGATCGGTGCTCACGCCACTTTCGCGGACCAATTGATGACGACGACTCACGAACTTGAGGATGTGGTTCGACAGCAGCAGGCGGAGCTCGAACAGCTCCGCCACGAAGTCGGCCACTGGCGCCAGCAGTACGATACAGGACGTAAACGCGACATCGCGTTCACGAATTCGGCGTCTGAAATCCCGCCCCTCTTTACGGCGCTCGATCTCGAAAATTCCGCCGGCTCGGCGTTCGAATTGCCCGGTCAGTGGCCGTACACCCGCGGGATCCACCCGACCGGTTACCGTGGCAAGCTCTGGACGATGCGCCAGTTTGCCGGCTTCGGCACGGCACGCGAAACGAATCAGCGCTACAAGTTCCTGTTGTCGCAGGGGCAGACCGGACTTTCGGTTGCGTTCGATTTCCCGACGCTGATGGGCTACGACTCCGATCACCCGCGTTCGGAGGGAGAAGTCGGCAAGTGTGGCGTCGCGATCTCGTCACTCGCCGACATGGAGACACTGTTCGAGGGAATCCCGCTCGACAAGGTCTCGACGTCGATGACAATCAACGGGCCCGCGATCATTCTCTTGTGCTTCTACATCGCTGCGGCAGAGAAGCAGGGTGTGAGTGCGGCGAAGCTCCAGGGCACGGTGCAGAACGACATCCTAAAGGAGTACATGGCGCAACACGCCTGGTGCTTCCCGATCGAGCCCGCCCTGCGGCTCATCGTTGATGGATTCGCCTGGTGCGCAGAGAATGCGCCGCACTGGAACACGATCTCGATTTCCGGCTACCACATTCGCGAAGCCGGATCGACGGCCGCGCAGGAACTCGCGTTCACTCTCGCTGACGGGTTCACCTACGTCGAGCGCGCGATCGCGCGTGGTCTCAACGTCGACGACTTCGCGCCACGCCTGTCCTTCTTCTGGGACATCCACAACGATTTCTTCGAGGAGATCGCCAAGTTGCGTGCCGCACGACGCATCTGGGCACGACACATGAAGGAACGCTTCGGCGCGACGAATCCGCGCTCCTGGATGATGCGCTTTCACTCGCAAACTGCCGGCGTCACCCTCACCGCCCAGCAGCCCACCAACAATGTGGTGCGCGTGGCCTATCAGGCCCTCGCCGCAGTGCTCGGTGGCACGCAGTCGTTGCACACCAACTCGTTGGACGAAACACTTTCGCTGCCGACCGAATCGGCGGTGCAGGTCGCCCTGCGCACCCAGCAAATTCTGGCATACGAGACGGGCATCCCCAATGTGATCGACCCACTCGGCGGATCGTATTACATCGAGGCACTCACCGATCAGCTCGAGCGTGAAGCGGAAGAACAGTTTGAACGCATCGCCGAAATCGGTGGCGTCGTGAAGGGACTCGAGGATGGTTGGTTCCAGAAGCGAATCGCCGAAAGCGCCGCGCGGCAACAGTGGGAAATCGAACAGCGCCGCAGGCTTGTGGTCGGTGTGAACGACTTCGTCACCGACGAGGAAGGGCTCTCGATTCCGATTTTGCGCATCGGTCAGGAAGCAGACACTGAACAGCGCGAAAGCTTGGCCAGAATGCGCGCGTCGCGTGACACCGCACTGGTCGAGCAGCGGCTCGCGGCGCTGCGTGAAGCGGCGCGTGGCGATGGCAACGTGGTCCCGTTCATTCTCGACTGCGCGCGCTCCTATTGCACGCTTTTCGAAATTCGTGCCGCGCTCGAAAGTGTGTTCGGCGCGTATCGCGAGCCGGTGTTCTTCTGAGCGAGGTACCGAAGCGCGGAAGGCTGATCAGCAAGAGGGCGCCGACGAGTAAGTCAGCAAAAGCGTCCACCGCACGGATTGCATGGTGGCAGACGCATTTCGATGCGCAGTATCTCCACGAGTATGAGCCGTTGTTCAATCTGTTGCAGGACCGCCGCGAAGTTGCGCGACTGCTCGAGTTGCTCGAGTTGCCGTCAGGCGCGCGCGTGCTCGACTGTCCCTGCGGACAAGGGCGTCACGCGCACCTTCTCGCGGAAGCGGGGTTCGACGTGGACGGTCTCGACTACTCTGAACCGTTACTTGCTGTCGCAAAGAAACGCGGAACGGCAAAACGTCTCCGCTACACTCAGGGCGACATGCGAAAATTGCCCGCGCGCTGGACCGGCAAGTTCGATGTGGTGGTCAATCTGTTCACGTCTTTTGGATTTTTCGACAGTCCGCAAGACGATCTCATGGTGCTCGAAGAATTCGTGCGCGTGCTCAAGCCTGGTGGACAACTTGTCTGGCACGGTGGTAGTCGAGACGGCGTCATGGCGCGCTTTCTGTCGCGCGACTGGTGGAGCACCGAGGACGGAACGTTGTTCGGTCAGGAGCGTCGGTTCGATCCTCTCTCCGGCTTTCTGAATATCACGTCCACCTGGCGCGGTCCGAAGGGGGATGGAGAACGATCGCATCGCATTCGACTCTACAGCGCGTCGGAGTTGGCGTCGCGCATGCGCGATGTCGGACTCGTCGTTGAGCAGGCCTTCGATGCATGGCAGGACAAACCACTGACTCGCAAATCCAGCGAGATGCTCCTGCTCGCGCGTAAAGAAGAGTAACTTCAGCTTTCTAATTCCCCTCCCGATGACCCGACCGATTCGCGTGCTTGTCGCCAAGCCCGGCCTCGACGGACACGACCGCGGTGCGAAAGTCGTGGCCGCTGCGCTCCGAGACGCTGGCATGGAAGTGATCTACACCGGGCTGCACCAGACGCCCGAGATGATCGCCACTGCAGCCATACAGGAAGATGTTGATGTCGTGGGTCTCTCGATTCTGAGTGGCGCGCACATGACCCTGTTTCCGCGTGTGCGCGACTTGCTCGTCGAAGCTGGACGCGACGACATTCTGCTCACCGGGGGCGGCATCATCCCCAAGGAAGACATGGAGGCGTTGCAGGCGCGGGGCGTCGCGCGGTTGTTCGGACCCGGCACAAGCACGCAGGATCTCGTGAACTACATCCGCGAATGGTTCGCCGAACATCAGCAGCAGGACGCATGACCACTCGGCTTCGCCAACTCTCCCACGAAGTGCGCGCACTCGAAGCCCGCTTGCGGCTCGGCGGTGGTCAGGACAAGATCGACAAGCAGCACAAACAAGGAAAGCTGACTGCACGCGAACGTGTAGAACGCCTTGCAGATCCAGGCGCACCGTTCCTCGAAATCGGTTTGCTGGTGGCGTACGATCAGTATGACGGACAGGCGCCGGGCGCTGGTGTCATCACCGCCATTGCAACGATCGATGGACGCGAAGTCGTCGTCGTCGCCAACGACGCAACCGTCAAGGCCGGCTCATGGTGGCCGGAAACGATCACGAAGATCTTGCGCGCGCAGGAAGTGGCCATGCGCTGTCGCATTCCGATCGTGTATCTCGTTGACTCCGCTGGCGTGAATTTGCCGTATCAAGGTGGCGTGTTTCCCGGTCAGTTCGGTGCAGCACGCATTTTCTACTACAACTCCATCATGCGGCGCTATCTGCGCATTCCGCAGTTTGCTGCGGTGATGGGGCAATGTGTGGCCGGTGGTGCCTATCTCCCCGCACTCAGTGACGTGATCCTTATGGTCAAGGGAACGTCCTTCATGGGTCTCGGCGGACCAAACCTCGTGAAGGGCGCTACGGGTCAGACGGTTGATGGTGAAACGCTCGGTGGCGCGATTACACACACCGAGCTGTCGGGGGTCGCGCACTACGCGCTGGATGATGATGCTTCATGTCTCGACAAGTTGCGCGATTTGATTGCGCGTTTGCCCAAGGCGACAAAGCACGACGACGGCACGTATCGGCCACCCGCGATACCGCCGCAGGAGTTGTACGACTTGTTGCCCACCGATCACCGTATGCAGTACGACATGCACAAGCTGCTCAAGGCGGTGCTTGATGACGGGGAGATCGATGAGTTCCAGCCGCATCTCGCGAAAGAAATGATTTGCGGTGACGCGCGCATTGAAGGCATTCCGGTCGGTATCATTGCCAACCAACGCGGACTGATCAAGGGTCGCCCCGGTGAACGACCGCGCTTTGGCGGCATCATCTACGCTGAGAGTGCCGAAAAGGTCGCGTTCTACATCGAACGATGCGAGCGACAGGGCATTCCGCTGCTGTTTGTACAGGACGTGTCGGGGTTCATGGTTGGACCCGATGCCGAGCACGAAGGAATCATTCGCGCCGGTGCACGTTTTGTTGAGGCCATGGCCTGCGCGCGCGTTCCCAAAATCGTGTTGACCGTGAACCACGCAAGCGGCGCTGGCTACTATGCCATGGCCGGACAGGGCTTCGATCCCGATTTCCTTTTTACTTGGCCGACCGGTCGCATGGCTGTGATGGAAGGGGAAGCGGCAATTCAGGCCGTGCACGGTCCTGCCATCGAAGCGGCAAAGAAGGCCGGCACGGCGCTGTCACCAGAAGTCGCGCAAGCGGTTGACGCAATGCGCGCCGACTACGAAGCACAGCTCGATGCGCGCTACGCAGCAGCACGCGGATTCGCCGACGCGATCATCTATCCCGAAGACACACGCACCACACTCGCCCTCGCATTGCGTGCCGCGCGGAACAATCCTGGTCCCCACATTGGCGCGTTCGTCCTGCCGCCGATGCCCAGCGTGCCCGCGTGAACACTTACTGTTTGTGTAACCGGTTCCGGAGTTTCATATGAGTGATGCACCACGCACCGTTCGCGTTGCGAGCGGGCAGGGTTTCTGGGGTGACTGGCTCGAGGCTCCGCGTCGCCAGGTGGAAGGCGGGCAAGTCGACTATCTCATGCTCGACTACCTCGCCGAAGTCACGATGTCTATTCTGCAAAAGCAGAAGGAGCGCGACCCGAAAATGGGCTACGCGCGTGACTTCATCGGTGCGATGGAGAGCGTATTCCCCGCCGTCGCTGAGCGCGGCGTGAAGGTTATCGCCAACGCGGGCGGCGTGAATCCCGACGCCTGCGCAGACGCGCTGCTCGTTGCCGCCGAAAAGGGTGGCGTGCGCGGCAAGATTCGCATCGGCGTTGTCACTGGCGATGACATTCTTGATCGTATCGATTCGCTCCTTGCCGAGGGCCACCTGCTGGCCAACATGGACACGGGCGAGCCGCTATCGACAATTCGCGAACGCGTCCTCTCCGCGAACGCATACATCGGCTCTACGCCAATCGTCGAAGCGCTCGAACGCGGGGCGAACGTCGTCGTTATTGGTCGTAGCACTGACACCGCTCTGACAATGGCGCCGTTGCGCCACGAATTTGGCTGGAAGGCCGACGACTGGAATGCACTAGCGTCAGGTATCGTTGCCGGTCACATCCTGGAGTGCGGCGCACAAAGTTCTGGCGGCAACTGTTTGTTCGACTGGCGCAACATTCCTGATCTCGCCAACGTCGGTTATCCGATCGCCGAAGCGTACGCCGATGGTTCGTTCGTCATCACCAAGCATCCGAACACCGGCGGCAGAATCAACGTACCCAGTGTGACCGAGCAACTGGTGTACGAAATGGGCGATCCGCATGCGTACATCACGCCCGATGTGGTGGCCGATTTCACCAGCATTCGCGTTGCGCCTGACGGCGAGAATCGCGTCCGCGTGCACGGGATCACGGGCGCGCCGCCGACACCGTTTCTGAAAGTTTCGATCGCTTATCGTGCAGGGTACAAAGCCGTCGGTTCGCTGGTGTACTCGTGGCCCGATGCGATGGAAAAGGCCGAACTTGCCGACCGTGTATTGCGGGAACGTCTGGACCGGCTCGGCCTCAAGTTCGATCACATCCTGAGCGAGTTTCTGGGCGCCAACGCAACCCATGGTGCGCTGGCCGGCGATGGTCGCGACGCGCCAGAAGTGCAGTGGCGTATCGGCGTGCGGAGCAACGACCACGCCGCCGTTGAACGCTTTACGCGTGAGATTGCGCCGCTGGTGTTGAATGGACCGCCAAGTGTCACCGGCTTTGCTGGCGGCAGACCCAAAGTTGAAGAGATCGTTGCCTACTGGCCTGCGCTGCTCGACAAGCGCGCGGTCACCACGTCCGTTCGCGTTCTGGAGTAATTGCCATGCACGTTCGACTGCTGGATATCGCCCATGCGCGGAGCGGCGACAAGGGCGATACGGCCAACGTTGGTCTCATCGCGCTCAAGCCCGAGTGGTACCCGATCCTCGACAAGTATGTCACGCGTGATCGCGTCGCCGAGCATTTCGCTGGGCAGATTCACGGCGCGGTCGTGCGCTTCGAATTGCCGAATCTTGGTGCGCTCAATTTCCTGCTGCACGGCGCACTCGATGGCGGGGGTACACTGTCACTCAAGACCGACGCGCAGGGCAAGGTTTACTCGACGGCGCTTCTGCGTCTCGTGATCGACGTCACAGACGACGACGCACGCGCCTCGGGTCTACTGGCGGCACCATGACGCAGTTGCGCCTTCTCCTGATCGGTGGCGGAATCGTCGCCTTTGCCTTTGCGCTGCGCACGGGCACCGATTGGGCGCGCTGGGTGGCGATCGGTTGTCTGGTCGGCGCACTTGGCGTACGCATCATCGACAAGATCCGCCGCCGCGGCGGCGACTAACTGCACCTGCGTCTCACGGATAAGAACAAATTTGAGATGGATTTTCGGGCATCGCGCCGAGCAATGCCGAACTCCGTGCAGTATCCGCGAGAGTCGTAGCCGTTAGTCCGTGTTCATCCGCGTCAGTCGGTTGCAGTTCACGGTTGTAGTTCGTAGTTGTAGTTCGTAGTTGCGGTTTGCAAGTGCAGTTCGCAGTTGCAATTCGTAGTTGCATTCAATGGTTGGCGCTGGTCTGGCTCTGATTTTCCACCCCGGACCACGCCCTGACTAAGTTTCCGTGATGCCTGTGTCCCGCGTCCCCGAACTCCTCGCTCCAGCCGGCACCCTCGATGCTGTTCGAGCTGCCGTCGCCAATGGCGCGAACGCCGTCTACCTAGGCGCGTCGCTCTACAACGCTCGCGACGAAGGGGCGCAACTCTCGCTCGATGAATTGGCGCAGGCGTGCGCGTTGGCGCATTCACGCGGCGTGCGCGTGTATCTGACGTTCAATGTGCTCATCAAGCCGCAGGAACTCGTCGACGCGTTGACCTATCTCGGCGAATGCGTTGATCGCGGCATCGACGCGGCGATCGTGCAGGATCTTGGCGCCGTTCGGCTGATCCAGCGTGTCTATCCGGAGCTCGAAGTACACGGCTCCACACAGATGACGGTGCACGACGCATCCGGAGCACTGGTGATGCAGAAGTTGGGCATCGCACGTGTGGTGCTCGCGCGCGAGAACACCATCGATGACATTCGCGCGATTCGTGAAGCCGTGCCCGATCTTGGTCTCGAAACATTCATTCACGGCGCGCTGTGCATTTCGTATTCCGGTCAGTGCTTCATGTCCGGTATGATCTCCGAGCGTTCGGCCAATCGCGGCTCGTGCGCCCAGTCGTGCCGCAAGGACTACACGCTCACCGATGAAAACACGAAGGAAACGCTCGACAGCGGCTTCCTGATTTCGGCCAAGGATCTTGCCGCGCACGACCATCTGGCCCAGCTCGCGGCCTTGGGCGTCGGTTGTCTCAAGGTTGAAGGACGGAAGAAGAAGCCCGAATACGTTGCGACTGTAACGCACGCGTATCGCACGTGGCTCGATCGCCTTGCACACGGCGTGTCGACACCGCCACCGCGCGATGAAGTCGAACCTCTGGTGCAGATCTTCAGTCGGGGTAACACTGGCGGCATGTACGGCGGACGCGAAGGACGTGAGTACATCACGCGCGAGCAGCCGGACAATCGTGGGCTTCCACTCGGTGTCGTGGTAGGCCGAGACGGCAACGATGTGATCGTCGAAGTCACGCATCCGATAGCAATCGGTGACGGCATCGGCTTTGAAGCACCGGCGGGCGACAAGAGCGCCAGCGTCGGCGGAACCGTATCTGCGGTGCGCACGATCAACGTGCACAAAGGCAAGCATCGCCTTTCGCTATCGATGCGCGTACGGGTCGCCGAAGGGTGGCGCGTTGTGCGCTCGAGCGATGTGACACTGTTGCACACTGCGCAGGAAAGCTTCGCCTCCGTTGTTGTTCCCGAAAAGGTTGGTCGCACCGCGGTGAACGTCCGCGTTTTTGGAAGTGCCGGTGGGCCACTCAAAACGACGTGGTCCTTTGGCGAAGACGAAGTTACGGTGCACGGTGAAACAACACTCGCACCGGCCTCGAAGCGGGCGCTTGATATCCCGCAGCTGCGCGAACAGTTGGGCCGTCTTGGGGAAACCGCTTTTGTGCTTGGCGCACTCGAAGCGAGTGGGCTGGGTGATGGCCTGTTTCTCCCCGTCAGCGAACTCAATCGCATTCGTCAGCAGGCGGTCGAGCAGCTCGACGAACGTCTGGGTTGGATTCATGTAGGCAAGACTGCCACCCGCGATGCGTTGATCGCGGCGGCTGCGGCCGATGTGCCGGTCGCTCCCCGACGCGCGCCGACGATTGCT
>JAYUWD010000282.1:0-4654 GCA_043753735.1 Gemmatimonadaceae bacterium | reverse complement strand
GTGACTGCACAAACGCGCCAAAGTCTTCGTTGCGCGCAACGAAATCGGTTTCGCAGGCAACTTCGACGAGAACGCCGGAGCGGCCGTGGTTGAGCAGTTCACCACCGACGATGCCTTCGCTCGTCGAACGGTCGGCGCGCTTCTCGGCCTTGGCAATGCCCTTGGCGCGAAGGTACTCGACGGCTGCGTCCATCCCACCGCCCGCCTCTTCCAGTGCCTTCTTGCAATCCATCATGCCGGCGCCGGTGCGCTGGCGGAGCTCCGAGACAGCCTTGGCCGTGATTGGTGTTGTCATCGTCATGCCTTTATGAAAAATGTCGTCGGTCTATCGGGATTTTCCGCATCACGCGGAGCCTGCGTCTGATAACGGACCGGTTCTGTTGTACGAACGCCGCCGGTTGAAGCCGGCGGCGCCCAGATGTGACCACGATTCACTGAGCGCTCGTCACGCTGACGTGCGCACCTCGTGCGTCACTCGGCAGCTTCGCCCGACTCGGCACCGGCGTCGCCAGCATCTTCGGCGGCTCCACCTTCCGCCGCACCCTCGGCTCCCGTCTTCAGACGGGCCGCGATGGCTTCTGGCTTGGCACGACGGCGACGCGGACGGCGACGCTTTTCGTCTTCTCCGGGACGCCCAGCACCGGCGGGAGCGCTGCCGCCACGGTCGCCACGATCACCGCGACCAGCGGGTTCGGTGCCGCGATCGGTGCTATAAACGTAGCTCTCCTGCTCTTCATCGGACGGGCGAGACGGGGCTTCGCGACGCGCTTCGTCGATCGTGTCGGAGATCGCCTTGGCGATCAGCTCAACCGAGCGAATGGCGTCGTCATTGCCCGCGATCGGAACAGTGATGAGATCGGGGTCAGCATTCGTGTCGACGATGGCGACGATCGGCACGCCAAGCTTGTTGGCTTCGCTGACGGCAATGCGTTCCTTCTTGGAATCGATGATGAACAGCAGCCCAGGAAGGCGCGTCATCGTCTTGATGCCGGAGAGATACTTGGAAAGCTTCTCACGCTGACGCGACATGAGGAGCTGCTCTTTCTTGGTATAATTTCCGAGCGTCCCGTCTTCCGCACCGGCCTCGAGATCCTTGAGTTTGCGGATCTGCTTTTTGGCGGTCTGAAAGTTGGTGAGCATGCCGCCGAGCCAGCGTTCGGTCACGAACATCCCGCCGCAACGCTCAGCTTCAGCCTGCACGATGGCAGCGAGTTGGCGCTTGGTGCAGACAAAGAGGACCTGTTCACCGCGAAGAACGACTTCCCGCACGAGCTTCTGTGCCAGATCGATCTGACGAAGTGTCTTTTGAAGGTCGATGATGTGAATGCCGTTGCGCTCGGCGAAAATGAAGCGGCGCATCTTGGGGTTCCAACGACGGGTCTGGTGCCCGAAGTGAACGCCCGCGGCAAGCAATTGCTCGAGGGTCGGACTTGACATGATGGGTACGACTGGAGGTTTTGGATTCGACCGCTTTCGTCGCCGCCCGGTGCGACCGAGATCGTGCTGATCTCGGCACCCGCACCAGGCTCGGAAAGCGTGGAGGATACGGTGAGCGGCGGCCTAAGCCGCCAATCTCAACGCTTGGAGAACTGGAAGCGCTTGCGGGCACCAGAACGGCCCGGCTTTTTACGTTCCACCTCGCGCGCATCGCGCGTGAGGAGGCCGAACTCGCGAAGCTTCTTGCGGTTGTTCTCGTCGAGCTTGACGAGAGCACGCGCAATCGCAAGGCGCACTGCACCGGCTTGGCCGGCAACACCACCACCATCCAACACGGCCTTGATGTCGTAGCGACCGAGCGTGTCGGTCAGCGTAAACGGCTGCTGAATAGCAGAGACGAGCGTGGGGCGCGGGAAATAATCACCGAGCGTGCGACCGTTCACATCCCACTTGCCCGAGCCGGGCTTGAGATAAAGGCGGCATACAGCCCGCTTGCGACGGCCGACGGCCTGGATCTGCTCCGACATTACTTGGCCTCAGCGTTGGAGAACGACAGCGTCGCAGGAACCTGCGCCACGTGCGGATGATCGGCGCCTGGGTAGACGCGCAACTTGCGACGGAGCACCTGACGGCCAAGGGCCGTTTTCGGCAGCATGCCGTAAACGGCCTTTTCGATGACACGTTCGGGGTGCGAGGCAAGCACGGACGCGAAGGGTGTGTGCTTCTCGTGGCCCATGTAACCCGTGTGGCTGAAGTAGGTCTTCTGCTCAGCCTTGCGTCCCGTCACCTGCACCTTGGAGGCATTGATGACGATCACAAAATCGCCTGTGTCCATGTGCGGAGTGAACATGGGCTTATGCTTGCCGCGGATGATCTTCGCGACTTCCGATGCGAGGCGGCCTAACACCATGCCTTCGGCATCCACGATGTACCACCGACGATCGATATCCTTAGGAGTCGCGCTGTAGGTCTTCATTGATGCGTTTTGGTGAGGCACCCGCGGGGCGCCCTGAACGAGGTGAGCCCGGAGCGGGCCTACCCCTCTGGATATCTGCAAAATTCCAGCAAACGTGACACAAAAAAACGCGATCCGCCCCTTGGCACCGAAGCACCAGGCAGGTCACGCTCGTGCGATCACGATCGACCGGAAGCAATCCCCCGCGAAAACTGCAGTCCTGCTTGTCCTACCGCGGGCGGATGAGTGACAGACTCAAAGCTTACCCGCGCCACAGGCATCTGTCAATCCGACCGATCATAACTCCGGACTGTTGTTGGTAGAGTTCGCTCTTGCACGGTTGCTCTACACTCCCCATGATGGCCGGCGGCGCCTATAAGCTTCAACCCCGGCGCTGGCGATGCACACCGCTACATCCAAAGGAGCGCCTGATGAGCATGATGTCGGAATTCAAGGAATTCGCGATGAAAGGAAGCGTCATGGACCTCGCCGTCGGCGTGGTGATCGGCGGCGCTTTTCAGAAAATCGTCGACAGTTTGGTGACAGATATCATCATGCCTGTTGTCGGACTGCTCACCGGGGGCGTGGACTTTTCGAACCGGTTCATTGCGCTGAAAGGAGGACCGTTCGCCACGCTAGAAGAAGCAAAGAAAGCCGGTGCCGCCACGCTGAACTATGGCCTGTTCATCAATCAGCTGTTGACGTTCATGATTGTCGCCTTTGCCATTTTCATGCTCATCAAGGGCGTGAATCGAATGCGCCGCAACGCCCCCACCACGCCATAAAGCCGGGCGGCTCCAATCCTCGCCTACGGTTCGCGGATCGGAGCGAGCTCGATCAGCACGGCGCCTTTTTCCACAGCCGTGCCGGGAACCGCCCGCACGGCCGTGACCACGCCCGCCGTTGTCGCCCGAAGCTCGTTTTCCATTTTCATCGCTTCGACTACGACGAGCCCCTGCCCCGCGCTCACCGAATCGCCAACGGCAACGCTCACCCGCACCACGAGTCCGGGCATCGGCGCCAGCAGCGGTGCGGGCCCGGACGATTGTTGGGACGCATCGATGAGATCGCGCAGCGTGCGCATCCGCGCATCGAGCGCATCGACCGTGTATCGCTCCCCATCGACATCAAGCACCCACGCACCACGCATCGCGCCGCGACGCGCCACGATGCGATGCACTTGTTCACCGACGCGCACCAGGTGGACCGGCGTGCCCGCAACCGTTGAGAGTCCTACCGAGATTCGCTCTCCATCGATGATGGCGTGCGTCCCATCCAGATCGACGGCTACCCGTTCGCCGTTTACCTCGACGATGTATTTCATGCTAGCTCGGGAACAAGCACACAGACCGTCTCGACGTGCGCGGTCTGCGGGAACATGTCGAAGCATCGCAAGGCCGCGATGCGCCACGATGCGAGGCGCGCCACATCGCGCGCCAGTGTAGCCGGATCACAGCTGACGTACACAATTCCGCGCACGCCCTGTGCTGCAGCGTCGGCCAGCAACGCTGTCACGCGAATGTCGACTCCGCGTCGCGGGGGATTCAGCACAACCACATCGGCCGGGAGCAGATCGGCGAGCGCGTTCTCAACGGTATCGCACACCACGCGAGCACCCGGGACGTTGGCAAGCCGACGACGGGCCTGCGATACCCCGGCTTCGTCTGCCTCGATCGCGGTAATACGAACGCCGACGCTGGCCAGCAGCTGACTGAGAATTCCTACGCCGGCGTATGCATCGATCGCATGAGTCGGCGAGAGCACTTTCACTTGCTCAACCACGAACGTCCGCAGTGCCTGCGCCACTTCCTCGTTCACCTGCGCGAAAGCGAGTGCTTCCGTTGCATCGGGACCGACATCTATCGCGTCACGATCCGCTACCACGTCTGAGGCGGTCCAGTCGCCACTGATTGCGTCAACTTCACCCCCGCCAAAAATCGCAACGCGCTCACCATCTTCACGCTCCCACCACACCGCGGCGATGGCATCGTGCAACTTGTGCAGTGCACTGCCCCACGCTTCCGCTTCCGGCCAGGACGCGCCACCGCTGATCACGATTGCGATCGCGGCTTTGACTGAAGCGGCGGCACCGCTCGACGCCGACGTCACGCTTTCAGGCGCCACACGGCGCAGCGCGACTCGCAGTTTGACGGCCTTCGGCAACCCGCGCTGCTGCGCGCGTACCGCATGCCATGCCTCGACGAGCGACGGATGCGCAATACTGCACTCCTCGAGGGCGAATACACGCAATGCGTCATCGTA
>JAYUWD010000281.1:0-4669 GCA_043753735.1 Gemmatimonadaceae bacterium | reverse complement strand
TGATTCTCGACAGCTTCGAGATGGCGCTGGTGCAAGGTGCCAGTGCTGACCCGACCGCTTTGTCGCGTCCGATCATTCGACTACTGTCGGATGCGCTCGGCAATCGACTCGCCGATGTGGTACTCTGCGATCTCACCGCCGTCGACGCCAACGGGCAGTACACGCGTACCATCATTCGCACCGAGGACCCCGAACGTTATGGCATCCGAATTGGCGACTACTTCGCCTGACTCCACTGTGACCACCGACACGATTCCATCTCCGATTTCTGCACGCTTTGCGGCACTTAAGGCCGAAGGGCGTCGCGCTCTTGTCTGCTACGTCACGGCGGGACACCCCGATCCAGCGCAGAGCATCGAGCTGTTGCGCGGACTCGAGGCCGCAGGGGCAGATGTCATCGAAGTGGGCGTGCCCTTTTCAGATCCGCTTGCCGACGGTCCCGTCATCCAGCGCAGTTCGCAGATGGCCATCGAACATGGCATGACGCTCGAACGGACACTACACCTGATTTCTGACGCGAAGCTCGCCGTTCCAATTGTGCTCTTCAGCTACATCAATCCGATCATCGCCGCTGGTCCTGACGTGCTCGCGCGCGCGCGCGCCGCAGGTGTTTCCGGCGTACTGGTGACAGACCTGCCGGTCGGCGCGGACCCCGCACGCGAAGCATGGTTTGGTGCGAGTGGACTCGACTTCGTGCGCCTCGTGGCTCCAACCACACCGTCGCCTCGCATGGCCGAGATCGCGCGACATGGCGGCGGTTTCGTATACCTGATCAGCCGAATGGGTGTGACCGGTGAGCAGGAAACGCTTTCGAGCGAACTCCCCGCGACAGTGGCCCGTCTCCGAACGGCAACGACATTGCCGATCTGCATTGGCTTCGGTATTTCAACGCCGGAGCAGGCACGCGTCGCTGCTTCACTCGGTGATGGCGTCGTGGTCGGAAGTGCGATCGTACGCGCAGCCGAGCGATCAGTTGCCGACGCGGTCGCGCTCACAATCGCTATGCGACAGGCGATCGACGCGGCATGACGTTGATGGCCGAGGCTGTCCTTCCCGACTGGGCCGTCGTCACACCGAAACGACGAGAGCACGTCGCGCGCGTTGTAGCGCTGCTCGCGCAGTGGGCCCAGGTGATGCAGCTATCCTCGATCGAATTCAAGGCCTGGCTGGACGCGGGCGCCTGGCATGATTCGCTTCGCGATGAGAGCGAAACCACACTGCGTGCCATGACCGGTGATCACGAGCGCCCGGTGGGAATGCTGCATGGTCCCGCTGCGGCATTGCGTCTGGAAGCGAATGGCGAACACCGACTCGACGTGCTCGAAGCGATCAAATGGCACACGGTTGGCAACGCGCGCTGGTCACGAGCGGGACGGGCTTTGTACATGGCAGATTTTCTGGAGCCCGGTCGCACATTCATGCAGGCCGATCGCGCGTTCCTCGCTGAACGCGTGCCCGACGCATTCGATGCCGTCTTTCGACAGGTCGTGCGCATGCGCATCGAGTGGGTATTGAGGGAAGGGAAGGGTATGTCGAATGAAACCGTTGAACTGTGGAATTCGGTGCGATGAGCGAGCGCATCTCCTCTATGCCAATTCTGAACGAGCCTGAGCGTCGGGCAGCTCGGGGGGGTCGACGTCTTGCGATCGTCGGCGGCGTTGTATCGATCGTGGTGCTCGGCGCCCTCGGTGGATGGTATCAATTCGGACTCAAGCGCACCGCCACATCGCCGCAGACTGCGCCAGCCAAAATCGAAGCTCCCGCGGCTGTTGCGGACACACTTGCGCGTGCGCCGAGCGGTGTTCGCGTTCGTGTCCGCGTGGTGAACGGAACGGATGTGCGCGGACTCGCCCGACGCGCGACGCTTCTGCTTCGCGATCTCGGTTACGATGTTGTGGATTTTGATGGCGATGCAAAGGCGGGGCGCGAGCGTACAGTCATCCTGTCGCACACGGATCACGCCAACTGGGCGCAGCGTCTTCAGCGAGCAATGGCAGCGAGCGCGATCGAAGTCAGCACCGATTCCGCACACTACGTGGACCTGACGGTGCTACTCGGCAGCGATTGGAAGGCGCCGACCCAACCGCTCCGTCCGTAGCTGACCGCACGCCGCAGCGATATCGAGTCCGCGACTCCGTCGCACCGCTGTCTCGACATTTCGTCCGCGCAGCGCACGAGCAAAGCTCGCAATCACTGCGCCCGACGTTGGTGTGAAACCCATCGATCCGCCCGGGTGCAGCGGAATGAGATTCACAAATGCTTTGCAGTCCCGCGCCAATTGCGCGAGTAGCTCCGCATGCTCCGGTTGATCGTTGATGCCGCCAAGCATGACATATTCGAACGTCACCCGCCGATCGAAATCACGCGCCGCAGCGATGACATCAGCCAGCGGATATTTGGTGTTTACCGGCATCAGCGTGTGACGCAACGCATCGCTCGGCGCATGCACGGAGATTGCGAGACGAAATTGTTCCGGCCGTTGAGACAGCGCGACGATCCCGGGAAGGATGCCGACGGTGGAGATCGTGATGTGACGAGCGCCGATGCCGAGTGCACGTGGATCGTTGAGGAGCGTGAGTGTGACATCGACCGCCTTCCAGTTCATGAGCGGTTCACCCATGCCCATGAACACGATGTTCGTGGCGAGCAGCGGCGGTTCGAGCATGCGAAGCTCGCGCACCTGCCCGGCAATTTCCGCGGGGGTGAGATTGCGCTGAAAACCCATCGCACCGGTGGCGCAAAATGCGCACTGCAACGCGCAGCCAGCTTGCGACGAGATGCACAACGTCAGCCGATCACCATCAGGAATTGCGACAGTTTCGATCAACTGTCCATCGGCCAGGCGGTAGAGAAACTTCTCTGTGCCATCAGTTGAACTTTGGCGCGTCGTCAGCTCCAGACGGGGAATGATAAAGTCGTGCGCCAACGCCTCGCGCAGCGCCTTGGGCAATTCCGTCATGTCGTCAAAGCTGTCTACAGGGCGCAACCACAGACGTGCCGCGATTTGCGCCGCTCGGTATCCAGGTTCACCTCGTGCTTCCAGCCACGCGCCCAATACCGCAAGTGCATCGTCGGGGGCGAGGTCGAGCAGGTTTGTACTGGGCTGCGAGGGAATCAGGAGAGCGAGGTCGCCGTTCACCGGAGTATTGTGCTGAGCGTGAACTGATAAAGCGGCCCGAGCCCCGAAGCGCCTTCTTCACGCGCCACGCCGACCACGAACCGAGTGTAGTGCAATGCGAGTCCCGTTCGAATGCGTGAGACGGCACGCCCAGCTGCCGAGGTGCGCAGGTACGCTCCACGTGCCTCAACGCGATCGTACTGCGAACCAACAAAAACACCGCGTTCCTGCGCACCGCGATTGATGCCGTTATGGCTGTAGCCGACCCTCAGCTCGCGCACGCTGTCACCAAGCACCCGAGCATCCGCCGCAGCCAGAAACGCTGGTCGATCTTCAATCTCGCGGCTGGGTCGCCACAAAAAACTCGACGCGGCGAGCCGAGCATTATGCCACGGCAAGTCGTGCACGACCACACCTAAGTCTGCGGCAATCGCACTGCGTTGATCGCGCTCTACCCGGCCCTGACGCCAGCGGGTAGCTACCCCACCAGTCACATGCGGAATGATTTCGCGCGCGGCTGTCAGGGAGACAAGTAGTGTCGAGTAAGGCACGTCTCCGAGTGATTGGGGGTCGGTGTCGGTTCGCACGATCCCGGCGATCGCGGCGCGCGCAACCGCCAAACCAAACGTTGACCCCGTCTTCCGACGCCACGACGCAGAGATCAGCTGCCCGTCGACACCCTGGTCAGTCGCGGTAGCAAGTGAGGCGACGCCAAAGCGCCACCGCTCTCCGCGCGACAATCTGCTCGCAGCCGGATTCCAGAAACCCGCGCCGGGCTCGGCCGCGAGTGCGGCTGGCTCCAACACAGCTCCGAGGGGAAACTCCCATAATTCACGAGCGGGCACCGGTTGCGCCGAGAGCCCACGGGCCCACAGAATCGCGGTAACCCCGCATAATAACCTGCGGCGCATGAGGTTAAGGCTAACGGGCCGTGCAACGATGGGTCAAGCGAATCGCTTCCACGCGCATCGTAAGCCGTTTAACTTGATTGAGTTGCACTTCTCCGGACATCTATTGCCGATTAAACGACTCCTGACAGCCGATCGCGTCGCAGTTCCGTTGCGCGCTCGCACGAAAGACGAAGTGCTTGCAGAACTGGTGCGGCTCGCGGCACCGAACTCGCCGGTGCACGACCAGCTGCTGGACGCTGTGCGTGTGCGCGAAGCCGTTTTCCCGATCGCACTCGGTGATGGGGTGGCATTCCCGCACGTGCGGACGGCGCTGGTCAACAAGCTGACGATGTCGGCATGCGTCCTTGACGACCCGATTGCGTTTGGTGCGTCTGATGGGACCCCGGTCGACGTGCTGTTCTTGCTACTCAGTCCCGCACAGTCGCCGTCCGAGCATCTCGGCGCGCTTCGCTCGCTATCGAAACTCGTCGCGAACGCGGACGTGCTTTTTGCGTTGCGCCACGCCACGAACGAACAGGAATTCGTCGCGGTCGTGAACGCTGCCGGACCCGCTTGATCCGCGCCCCGTTGATGTGCCTGGTCGCACGTAATCCTTCCCTTATCGCGCCTACGCGCCTGGAGTTCTGTACGTGATCGAGTC
>JAYUWD010000280.1:0-14024 GCA_043753735.1 Gemmatimonadaceae bacterium | reverse complement strand
TGGCGGATCTCAGCGTGGAGCAACAGTTCGGACAGCCGCAATTGGCGTTTCAGGTGGATCGCCAGGCGCTCGCGCGCTACGGACTGGAGGTGCAGGATGTGAACGACGCTCTCGAGACGGCGGTCGGCGGGAAGGCGGTCACACAATTCATTGAGGGCGAACGTCTGTTCGACGTGACGTTGCGCGCGGCACCGCTATCACGCAACAGTCAACGGGCGCTGGAAGCGTTTCCCGTCAACACGTCAGATGGACGCGTGGTGGCATTGGGTAGCCTCGTGCACGTGGTGACGCGCGAGGGCGCCAGTCGCATCAGTCGCGAAACGAATGAGCGTCGTATCGCGGTGATGGCCGCCGTTCGCGGACGGGATGAAGGTGGGTTTGTGACCGAGGCGCAGATGGCGGTGGCGAAACAGGTCGTACTGCCACCGGGATATCGTGCCGTCTGGGCCGGACAGTTCGAAAATCAGCAGCGCGCGACGAAGCGGTTGGCCGTGATCGTACCGCTTTCGCTCCTGATGATTTTCATATTGTTGTTCAGCGCCTTCGGCTCGGTGAAGTACGCGGCGCTGATTCTAGGCACCCTGCCCTTCGCTCTCATCGGCGGCATCGCCGTACTGTTGTTCCGGAACATCAACCTGAGTGTGTCGGCGGCGGTGGGCTTTATCGCGCTCTTCGGCATTTCGGTCCAGAATGGCATCATTCTCGTGACGGAGTACAATCGGCTTCGCGACGCCGGCTCGTCAACTTTGCAGGCCGTCCGGCAGGGAACACTGAACTGGCTGCGCCCAGTAGTGATGACCGCGCTGCTGGCGATGATCGGTCTGATGCCTGCCGCGCTGAGCACGGGCGTCGGTGCGGAAACAACCCGACCTTTCGCCAGCGTGATCGTGGCTGGGTTGAGTACTGCGACTGTGCTGACGCTCCTCCTGCTGCCGATCATGTATCTCATGTTCCACGAGGATCCGCACCCGGTGCTCCCTGCATGAAGCGCGGTATTGTCAGGAATGCAATCACCAACAGGCCGCGTGTGGAGGCATCGCTCGCGCGGAGGGCGGGACCGCCAGTCTCGTCCGGTGCTGCAGTTGACGTTCGATTCACTGGCCACTTCCGGCGCGGCGGTACCCATTGCCCTTCGGATAACCGGTGTTGACAACATGCGGAATCCGTAAACAGCACGGGGCTCATTCTCGGTGCGGCGCGATGTTTCTGATTCCTTAACGCTGAACGACGGACGAGATCGAGTGCGAGAACGCGCGCAGCCCGAGTGCGACGGCGCGCCGATCTGCCCCATGCTGAAGTGGGGCGGTGAAAAGGAGCAGGCTTTGCGGGTACTGCGCCAAATCCTGCCACGACATCTGCACAAGTAGTGTCGTGCCCGACAGCGTCAGTGTGGCGGTGTTACTCGTTGACAATTCGTTGGCCGGCACTGCACCTTGGCCGGAAGGTACGCCGGTCCACGTTAGCCCCTGCGCGACCGCCGGTTCATGCTGGCTGCCACGAGCAAAAGCGTTGCAGCGGGAGACGAGTCAATTGCATCACATTGGCCATCATCGCCGGGCCATAGCAGAAACGCCCGCGAACCCAGAGCCACACTGACTGTACCCCGCAGTGCGCGGTGCGGTAACGACGCTGGCCCTCGGGGATGTCCCCATCTTGCTTTGGTTATCTGTCCCATTCTCCGAACCTGAACGCATGACCGACACGTTGACGACGCGGAGCCAACCACGTCCCTATCTGACCACGCTGACTCCGCTGCGTGGCATTGCCGCGTTATTGGTCGTAGTGTTCCACAGCAACCTCATGATGATGGGATTTCTGCCACCCGGCTACACCCACTTCGTGGAGAACGGCTGGTTGTGGGTCGACTTCTTCTTCATACTCAGCGGCTTCATCATGAGCTACGTGTATGGGAAGAAATTCGAGGCAAGCGTCAGCGGCACCGCCTACTGGCGGTATCTCGGCGCACGCTTCGCCAGGGTTTATCCGCTGCACCTCGTGACGCTGCTCTGGGCGCTCGTCTCCTGCGTGGCGATCGTTCACTACGCCACCGCGCTCGACCCGTTCTTTGCGGCCATGTTCGACCCAGCCGCGGCGCCCGCGTCGCTCTTCCTGCTGCAGGGGATGCACCTGTTCAAGGCGGCACCTCTCAACACCCCCTCTTGGTCGCTGAGCACGGAATGGTGGGTCTACATGATCTTTCCGTTCCTTGTGCCCACGTTCGCTCGACTGAAATTCGCGGGCAAGCTCGGCGCAACAGGGCTGCTTACCGGGTTCTATCTGCTGCTGCGCTACTGGGTAGGCCCCAAGTCCGGCCCGTTTCCAGGGCAGCCGACACTGAACATGGTGCAGGACTTTGGCATCTTCCGATGTCTGGCAGGGTTTCTCCTTGGGATGCTCGTCTTCGAGTGCTACCGAACTGGGTTCGCACGCGCCCTCTTTCGAAAGAGCGCGAGCTTCATCGTAGCTTTAGGAGGGTGCCTGATCGCAATGCATCTTGGTGCGATCGACCTGGGAATCCTGGCGTTCTTTCCGTTCATTCTGCTCACCGCCGCCTACAACGAGACGGGCATCAAGCGGGTCCTCGATACCCGACCGCTGCAGCGTCTTGGCGATTGGTCATTCTCGATCTACATGGTGCACGTCCCGATCATGCTCATGTACATGGTCGTGCAGGTCAAGGAACAGCCGGACCGCTTCGCTGACTTGATGAAGCTTGTCAGCACTACGCCTGACTACCGGCTGGGCGCCATCCTGTGCTCCATCGTCGTCGTGCTCAGCGTGCTGGTGGCCGCGTTCACTTTCAGGTTTGTCGAAGTGCCGGCACGGAACTACTTGAACCTCCAATTCGCGACCAAGCGCAGGGTGGTGTCGGCCGCAGCGACGGAGGTGTAATCGGGTAAACCGAGCGCCACCGCTCGTGCCTCACATGCGCGGCAACCACATCACGCGAGTGACCACGCCGATTCCGACACCTATCGCGTCCGGTCGGTAGGGGTCGCGTCGAGCACCCACTTCCGCCCGGAGACGACGACCCGTGGGCCGACCTGCGCTTGCCCCGCGTCCCACTCGGCCTCGTTCCTCCCCGACGCATTCGCAACAGGCCAACGAATGAGGCGCACGCGGATCGGAAGATTAGCGACGCGGACAACGCGAACCGTGCGCGCGGGAGCGTAGACGGCGAGCATGCGTGAAACGCGCAACTGATTTCCCCGGAGGCAAAAGTAGTCGGAGAGGGAGATTCAACAATATTTATGTGAGCCGGTCTTCGTTCGGTCCTCCTGAGCCTCCCAAACCGGCTATATTCAGGAAAAGGAGGAGTTCATGACACGTACGTTGCCTACGGCCCGAGATGCGTTCATCACCGCGATGAACCGGGATACAGCAGGATCCGATCGGCCCCGCTACACCGCTGTTCTCGACGCCATGATCGAGTGGAGCCTGGCCCGACCAGAGCTGCTGAAGTTCCGTGATGATGAATCTGCCAAGGGAGTCGTGAGCTTCCAGCGCATCGGATCCAACATGGTATTCTGGGCCGCGCGTCCCATGCGCGGCGGTGGTCCCAAGATCGAATTGCTTCCTCGTGCATCATCGGTGTTGCCGGATGAGAAGCTGCAGATTGCACGCGAGGCGATCAACGCCTGTTCGCGTGAAGTGCTCGAAGGTGACGATCGTTTGGCGATCGGCTTTGGCGCGATGAAGAATCCCGTGTCCCGTGCGGCGGTCTTCACCTTGATGGACGAATTACTCCAGGTGACGTGAGCGATATTCAGCAGGTCACCGATGGCGGCTTCTCGGCCCTCGGTCTCGATGAGCGTGTAGTAGCCGCACTTGCGGCGCTGGGATACGAGGAGCCAACCCCAGTACAGCGCGCAGCAATTCCGCCGCTGCTTGAAGGACGAGATGTGCTGGCGCAAGCTGCGACTGGCACCGGCAAGACGGCCGCATTCGCACTGCCGCTACTCAGCAGACTCAGCCCGAACGCTTCGCCTCGCGAGCGGACAGCCGCACTCATTCTCGTGCCGACGCGTGAGCTTGCCATGCAGGTCGCTGAAGCGGTGCATCGTTATGGCAAACCGTTGGGCGTGCAAGTGCTGCCCGTATACGGTGGTGCGTCGATGGAAAATCAGATTCGCGCACTCAAGCGTGGCGTCGACGTCGTGATTGCTACACCAGGACGCGCGCTCGACCACATCAATCGCGGCACGCTGAATCTGCAGAGCGTTCGCACGGTCGTGCTCGACGAAGCGGACGAAATGCTGGACATGGGTTTCGCCGAAGATCTCGAAGCGATTCTCGCCGCCACACCCAAGTCGCGGCAGACGGCGCTGTTTTCGGCGACGCTTCCGGCCCGCATCGTGTCGATCGCGCGTCGGCAGCTGCGCGATCCCGTCACGGTCACGATCGATCGCGAAATCGTGCCCGCCGGCGAGTCTGCACGCGTGCGTCAGGTGGCGTACATGGTGCCGCGCGCACACAAGATGGCGGCACTCGCTCGCGTGCTCGATCTCGAGCATCCGACGTCGGCCATTGTCTTCTGTCGCACGCGTACTGAAGTGGACGAACTGTCGGAAACATTGGCCGCGCGTGGCATGCGCGCCGACGCACTGCACGGTGGTCTGTCGCAGGATCAGCGTGATCGGGTGATGCAGAAGTTCCGCGCAAAAAAGACCGACTTGCTCATTGCGACGGATGTTGCGGCACGCGGGCTCGATGTGAAGCATGTCTCGCACGTGGTGAACTTCGATGTGCCCGCCGATGCGGAAGCCTATGTGCACCGCATTGGTCGCACAGGACGCGCGGGACGCGAGGGTGTGGCCATCACACTCGCCGAGCCGCGTGAACATCGTCTGCTGCGCAACATCGAGCGCATGACGTCGCAGCGTATCGAGATTGCAACCGTTCCAACGGTCGCCGATCTCAAGTCGCGTCGGCTGGAGCTCGCGCGCGCATCGCTGCGTGAAGCGATTCTCGATGGCGAACTCGATATGTATCGTGGGATCTGCGAGTCGCTGGCCGACGAATTCGATGTGATGGATATCGCGGCCGCGGCAGTGAAGATGCTTGAAGCGCGTGGCGATACCGACGAGTCGGACATTCCTGCGGTTGCACCCAAGTCAGAACGCGCGCGTACCGACGATCGTCCGGCGCGTACTGAACGTCCGCGTCGTGAAGGCACGCCTGCGCGCGGCGAACGTGGCGAGCGCAGCGAGCATGCACCGCGGGGCAAGGCTAAAGCGACCAACAACCCCGAGTGGGCGGTTGCCAAGTTGTGGGTAGGCGCGGGTCGCAAGTCAAAAATGCGTCCGGGCGATCTCGTTGGTGCGATTGCCAACGAAGTCGGAATCGATGCGGGAGTGATCGGCGCGATCCAGATTGCCGACGGTTACTCGACGGTCGAGGTGCCGGAGGAAATCGCCGAGGATATCATCACGGCGCTGCGGTCGACGACGATCAAGGGTCGACGGGTGCTGGTGCGGCGCGATCGCAGCTGAGGACATTAGTGGCTCGACGACAACGACTGGAGGCTGGCCCCTTAACACGGGTGCCAGCCTCTCTTTCATTTACGAGTTGAGCGCATGCGACCTCCCGCTTCGCACCGCCGTGTCGGGGCTGACCTTCTTCGTTCAAATGACAGCCCTGATCGACAGCTGGAAAGTCACCCTCGGCTTCGGGATCGTCGGGGTGGGGCATGTCGGATGATCTCGTAGCGCATCAACCACGTCCGGATGCGCTGATTGCGCGCGCGTGAGACGTTGCCGCCTTTTAAGCCACAGCGACGCGCCGCTATGAAATCACCCAAGACATAAGCCAATCGAAGGCGAAATCGCCCCCAAGATAATTGTTGCGACGATCACAACGGCCGGCGGATGTTCATTGCCCGATGGCGCCGTTCATCCACCGGAGGCGATCCTGCAACCAGAAGTTCATGGCGATCACCTCGCCGTCATACGTGCCCGCGACCACGCGATTCGGCCAGACGTAAGTGCCGAGGATCGGCCACCGCTCGAAGTTCCGCACCTGCACGATGCTGAGGTAGTTCTGGCGCGCGAACACCATCTTCTGCAGCGAGTCGAGCGCATCAGCGGCCTTCAGCTCGTTGCATCGCGCCGTGAAGCGGGCCGCCGCGGGTGCCGGACACGCCGCTTGACGCGCGGTGATCGTGCACGGCGCGAGTCCGCCGCGCATATGCTCGTGAAGCTGTTTCCTCTTGACCTCTGTTTGTTCGCGCGGCCGCCTGACTGATTGTCAGGCGGCCGCGTTCAATTTGAACAAGATCAAAACGTTTTCGCTCGACTTACTCCTGCGCCCAGTAGTCGATCACGAAAACATCAGCGAGAATCGGCCCCAACAGTTTGCCGAACGCCACGTGATCGGGGTGCACGAGGTACGCGTCGCGCTCCTTGTCGCTGCCAAAGCTCAAGATGAACGCGTGCGTGAAACCCTTGTTCAAATTTTCGGGGCTGACATTGGTGCCCCACGACAATTCCTGTATGCCGGGGACCATGTTCTTCAGATCGCGGAACGCGGCCACTACCGCATCGATCTGCGGCTTGGTCGCTTCGGGCTTGAACTTGAACGTGACGACGTGCATCAGCTTATTCGCGCTCACCGGCGTGGCGGCGGCAAATGAAGACGGAACGCTGACAGCGAGCAGGGCAAGACAGAGGGCGAAGATTTTCATGCCTGTGACTACTTCGGGACCGGCATGAAGGCAATGCTGACCGGCTTCGACACTCGTAATTCGTGCCCCGTCGGCGTGAGCTTGCCCGTCGTGCGATCGACACGCAGTACCACGATGTTGTCTGATTTCTGATGCTCGACCAACAGAAATCTGCCGGTTGGGTCGAACTTGAAATCGCGGGGCCAGTCGCCTCCTGATGGTGTAACGTCCAGCAAGCTGAGTTGCCCGGTCGTTTCGTCCACTCGAAAGACGGCAATGCTGTTGTGGCCACGATTGGATACGTACACGAACTTGCCGTCGCCGCTGACGAGAATTTCGGCCGTATTGTTTGGTCCAGCGAAGCCCGGCGGCACGGTGCTCACGGTCTGCAACTCTTTCAACCCACCTGAAGCCGCGTCGTGCGCAAAGACTGTCACGGTCGACGACAGCTCGTTGTTGACGAAGACGTAGTTGTTGCTCGGGTGAAAAGCGAGATGACGCGGACCGCTGCCTTTGGCGAGTTGGCCTAACGCGGACGTATTGAGCGTGAGTGTTCCGCTGACGCCATCGAGGCGGTACACCCGCACTTGGTCGATGCCCAGATCGGCGACATACACGCGGTCACCGCGCCGCGACGCCGCGATGAAATGGGCATGCGGACCTTTCTGATTCGCGTGCGGCCCCGAGCCCGTGTGCGGAATCGTGGATGCTACCGCCAACGTGCCATTGTCAGCGATGCGGTAGCTCGCGATGCTGCCGCCGCCGTAGTTGGCGACGAAGGCAAAGCGTCCAGTGTGATCGACCGAGACGTAGCAGGGATCGGCACCAAGCGATGAAACCCGACCGATCTCGGTCAAGGCACCGGCGGCGTCCACGCGATAGGCGCTCAGCGATCCGCTGGACGCGCCGCCGTAGTCGCCGACTTCGTTGACGGCGTAGAGGAACGCTCCGCTTGGGTGGACAGCGACGTAGGACGGGTTGACGGTGGTCGCGACCAACTGAGGGGGAGACAATGTCCCGCTCGTGACGTCAAACACCGAACGGTAGATCCCGCCGCTCGTACAGTCCTTTTTCTCGGCGCAGGCCCAACCCTGGGTGTATGTCCCGATATACAGTGGGAAGGTGCTTATCGTGTTTCTGGCCGCCAGAGCCGCGGGGAATTTGCCGGCTCCGCACGCGACGCCCAGCGCGATCAAGGCGGCGGGGAGCGCGACCAGTCGCGTCCTGAGGCTCCGTTGCAGTGTCACGATCGTTTGTTCAGCGAGGGGTTTCATGTCGGTGTCACCTTTTCCACCGGAACGCGCCACTCTGTTCGCGCATACCAAAGTGCGGCGATGGACTTGAGCTCCTGACGTGCGTGCTTCCATGCTGCGGCCTCCAATTTATGGCCGATCTCGGCGTCGACTTCAAATAAACCGAACGAACCGAGTGGGGGTGTCAGCACGCACACGTTATCGCGTTCGGAAAGTGCAGCCAGGCCATCCTGCTGTTGAAAGCTTGGAATGGCCATCGTGTGGAACAGAATATCGATGAGTCCTGCCGGTTGCGGCGTCTTGGAACGACCGACGCGACGCACCATTTCTCCCCAGCTGTTCATGACGGTGCCATAATCCAACGTACCGGTGAACGATGGCGCTCCCTGCCCCGCCGTGGCGTCGAGGTTACTGGCGACAATTAGTCCTTCGTCGGCCTGGTCACCGAACACTTCCGCCGGCAGGTAATTCAGGATGCCCCCGTCGACCAAAAGGTCGCCCTCGTGCCACACCGGTGGCCACAACAGCGGGAGCGATCCACTGGCCCGGACCAACTTCCACAACGGCCCCCGCGTCAGATGGACGGCACGATGGCGGCGGATATCGACTGCCGTCAGCACAGCAGGAATCAACTGATCTTCGAGCTGCCGATTGCCAAACACCGCTTGCAGCGACCGATCAGCCGCGGCACCGCTGGTAAGTGCCGTAATTGGAGGCTGGAACTGTGAAAGTCGCGGAGTGCCAGACGTGATGATCTCGATCGCCTTGGCCAACCCTTCATCAGCGCGAAGTCCGGCGACCAGCAGGGCCGCCACCCCGGCGCCGGAGCTGCTACCGCTGGCAATGTCGATCGGAAGTCCGAAATCCTCCATCGCGCGCACGACGCCGAAGTGCGCTGGCGCGCGCGAGGATGCCCCGCTCAGGGCCAGTGCTACGGCGCGGCCACTGAGTCGGCGTGCGAGGCGCGCGACATCGCTGCGGTTGTCGGCGCGTACGTGATGGTGCGTGTGGTGGGGGCGGGGCGCCAGCCATGCGCTGGTGCCGGTGGCTTCGGAAATTGCCTTGGGTTGCAGCAGCACGAGATGCCGCACGCCGGTAAATCCCAGCGCACTGTCGACATTGGGCGTGCGCGGGTGCGAATGCGCCAAGTTGCCCTCCGCACCAAGCGACAGTTCGCGTTCGATAAGCCGCAATTCAGGCGTGGCCGTCCCATCGGCCACCAGGAGCAAGTTGTCGCACTGACGTATGGCGCGTCGTGTCCACGTGTCGAATTCTCCGCTGCACACGAGAATGATCGCGTCGTGCTGCCGTTCCAGCCGATCAAGCCACCTAATTATTTCGCTGTCGCCGGCATCGCCGCGACGCGTGGTCGATGCCGTCGGACCGAGTGTTGCATTCATGCGTGTGGTATCGACCACGGTGACGTCGAGGCCAATCTCTTCGGACGCCGCCGCAAGTGCGGCAATCAATGTGTCCACGCGTGCCGGCGACGTGAGCGGCACTACGGCGAAGATGCGCGAACGATGCTTGCTCCCCGCCGGCTTTCCCTTTGATCGCGTGGCAATCTGCAGGGCCACGGCGCGGCTGAACCCAGCGGAACGTGCCAGCAACGCATCAAATGTTTGCCGGTCGAGGCGCGCCACGGTACTGTCGCGCACGGCGCGCACTGTTGTCGTGTGCTTACCGCCACTCAGAAGCGAAGTCACTCCCACCACCTCGCCGGGTACACGCCAAGACACATGCCGCTCACCGGTCGACATCATGCGCACCTCCTGCAATCGGCCGGCCCGTATGAGAAAGGCATCGTCGGTCTTTTTGCCCTGATGGAGCAGAATGCTGCCACCGTCCAGTCGTTCCCACCGCAACGCGATTTGAATCCAAGCGAGTTCATGATCGGCCAGGTCGCTGAGCACGCTGAAGTCGCGCAGCGCTTGATGGTCGCGGGCATTGCTGTGCAACTCGGCAAGGAGCGACTCCAACTGTGCGGTCGACGGATCGGGGAGCAGGTGCATACGGATGACCTTCAGCGGCACCTGCATGCGTTGCGTCGTGGATATCGTCGACTCACGATTTCCGTTCACCACCACCAGATCGGTGTGTCGTCGAGGTGAGTCATCGCAGGCTACACCGAACGCGGCCGAACCGTCGGCGGTCACACCGAAGGGCTGGAACAGGATGACGCGATCGGCATGGTCAACGATGTCAGCTGCCCGATCCCCGTCGACGCCTCGCACGATGTACACCACGGTCTGTGCACCCAACTCATGATGCGCCAACTCGTCGGCGAGACTGGAAGCTGACGCCAGTGCAGTTGGTTCGACATGCACCAGGCGCCAACCACTGAGCGCGTTCACTGCGCCTTTCAGGTGACTGACAATGGTCGCTTCGAGATCTTCATCGCAGCTCTCGAGCAATGCCGTGATGATGAGGGGATCGGGCGGCAGCGTGCTCAGATCGTGGTCGGGGAGTTGAGCCAAGCGGGCGACCGTGGCAACCGAGCGGTCCACGATTCCGTGTTGATCCCACAATGCCTGCGCAGGAACGCGCGCGATTCGACCCTGTCGTACTGCGGTGACAGCAACTGTTGAACAAGCTCCCGACAATGACGCCGCAATTCCGATGATGGCCCCTGCGGCGGCCCACTGTGGCGGCTGGCCGGGCGTAACTACGGCAAACAGGCCACACTCCACAACGAGCACGTCGTGTACAGGATCGCCCACTGCGCGAACCAGAGTGTCTGGCGCAAATGATTCCAGTAAAACATGGTGGCCGATCTGATCCCAGTCACCAATTTCGCCGAGCGCTGTCTGGAGCGCCATGCGCGAACGTTGCAGCATGGGCCGTCTACCCCTGCAGGTTGTGAACGCCACCGTTGGCACCGCTCGCCGATTCCGGATGCTCGAGCATGCCGGCGTAGACGCCGTTCAAGGCCATCAATGTCGCGTGATTGCCCTGTTCGGCCACTCGACCGGCCTGCATCACGATGATGCGATCAAAGGCGCGGATGCCCGCCAAACGGTGTGTCACGCACACCACGGTCCGGTCGCGTCCAATGCGAACCAACGTCGCATTGATAGCGGCTTCTGTTTGTGGATCGAGCGCCGATGTTGCCTCGTCCAGCAGGAGCAGCTGCGGCTGTCGTACAAGCGCTCTGGCCAGCGACACCCGTTGTTCCTGGCCGCCGGAAAGTCGGCCGGCACGAATGACGGTGTCGTACCCTTCCGGCAGGGCAGATATCACATCATGAATCTCCGCAGACCGTGCGGCCGCGATGATCTCCTCGTCGGTGGCATCGAGCCGCCCCATGGCAATATTATCGCGCACGGACATCTCGAAGAGCATGGTGCCCTGGAACACGACGCCCATCTGACGGCGAAGCGTGTCCATGCCGAGGGTGTTGACATCCACGCCGTCCCAGCGAAGCGCGCCGGATTGCGGACGGTGAAATCCAAGCAGCAGCCCAAGCACCGTGCTCTTTCCCGAGCCACTCGGCCCCACCAGCGCGACCGACTCGCCGCGCCCGATCGTGATGTCCACGTTGTCGAGCACTGGGGAGCCCGGCGTGTACGCAAAGCTCAAATGTTCAAACGCGACGGACGTGGTCAAGGGCGCCGCCGCCGTTGTTGACTGCCGCTCGACGAACGCGGCGTCAGCGCCCAGCAGCTCGTCCATCAGGGCAAGGCTTTCCATGGCCTGCATGGTATCGGAGGCGCTTTCGCTGATCAGTTCCACCCCCATGATGACATTCAGCATCAACGCAAAGAATCCGATCAGCGAACCGGCAGTAATGAATCCGCGCATGGCGAGCCAAGCGCCGGCGCCGATCACAATCACCTGCACAAGACGGGAGCCCATGACCGTCGCCGCCTGTGTCGCCAGGGTGGCGAGTCCGACGCGTCGGGTGCTGGTCCGGAGCGCATCGGAGGCACTGGCGAAGCGCACGCGCCAGAAATCCCACAGGTTGAATGCCCGCACGACGGGCTGCGTGGTCAGAATGGCGTGCAACTCGTGCTGAACCCGCTCCGCATCGACGCGACGTTCGTCCATGACCGGCTGCACACGTCGGGTTGCAATCGCAGTGCCGATGCTCGACAAGGGTGCTGCCAGCACCACGACCAACGCCAGACGCCATTCGACTACAAAGAGAAAGATGAAACTGATCAGCGCCGCGCCGGAGCCGACGATGACACGCTGCGCACCAACCAACAGAAAATTCTCCAGCGCACCCAGGTGCTTGGTGAACAGGGTGATGGTGCCCGGTACGGATCGCCGAGTGACTTCGGACAGCGACATGCGCTCCAACTGCAGCAGCATGTCGACGCGCAGCGCGGCGGAGCTGTTAGCGTTCAGCGTGGCCAGTGCGCGTGCGCGAACCAACCAGGCGACGGCCTGCATGAGGAAGAACGCGACGACGGCCGAAAGCAGGATGGCGAAGAGCCGATAGTTTTTTGTCGGGATCGCAACGTCAAAGAGCTCTCGATAGATCAACGGATTGGCGACATCGGCGACGACGTGCAACACCATCGCGATGCCGGCCACCGCGGCGACACGGCTGTTGCGTCGTAGCCGTGCGCGGAGCCGACGCATGAACACCATCCAGCCGTTGGACGCGGCCGTTGTCGGCGGAAACGCCGCCGGCGCACTCACTTCACATTGCCGAAGCGCTGTTCAACTTTGGCAAGGAAATTTTGCCGTTGTTCAAGGGTTGATGTCTCGATGGAATGTTGGCCCAGCCACAGCTGTTTGCATCGCAATGCCAGTCCAACGCGAATGCCGCGACGGATGATTCGCTGGCCTGGATATCCTAGCGTCTGCAGCGCAATCCACGGCAGTGCGGTTGTGGTGACGGCACCGAGAAACCGGATTCTCCGCATCCTGGAACGCGCCACGCCGCCATTCTCCGGAATGTCGAACGCCACGCCCGGAAGCCACGCCCGATCGAGCCAGCCTTTGAGCATCGCGGGCAATCCAAAGAACCAGGTCGGGAAGACGAACACCATGCCCTCCGCGCGCTCGATGCGTCGGACGTGGTCGGCCATGACGCCGTCGATGCTCTTCTGCGGATTGTTGATGTAGTCCAGCCACTCACCTTCGCGAAGCACAGGATCGAAGTCTTCGGCGTAGAGGTCCAGCAAATCCACGTCGTGTCCGTGAACGGCGAGACCGGCGAGGACGCGGTCGAGCAGCGCGCGACAGAAGCTCTGGGAATGGGGATGGCAGTAGACGACGAGAAGTCTCAACGACAAGGCTCGGTAGGGCGTTGGGATTCCGCGAGCGGAACTAGAATCCGTATCGGGCGATTATACGTGGCGATCCACGCGCCGTCACCCCACGCGAGCGTCGCGCTCAACGTACAAAGCGGCGGTTTCCACGTACTCGTACGTTGCGATCGGAACTGCGGACTTTGGCATTGAAGGGTGGTTGGATTCGACCCGCTTTCGATGGCGTCGCGCGACGAGTGCTTTTACATGGTCGCGCTGCAGCAGATAGAGCCATCCGCCGAAGGTGCTGGCCGCGATGGTGAAAACGAGCATCAGGAGGCTGGCCCCGTAGTCCGGGTGCCAGCCTCTGGTCGCTTCGAGCAACAGTGAAACACCGCCGCCCCAACCCATCACGCGCGCGGCGATTTCGACAAAGCGCTGTCGATCGCGTCCGTGGAATTCCGCGATCACATAGCCAACCAGCGTGAACGCGGCGATGTGCTCCAGCATCACATACACGAGATGATTTGTGAGCAATGTGCCGCTCGGCAGCAGCATCAGCGACCCGCGCCAGGTGAATGTTGCCGCATCGAGTGGCCAGAGCGACGAGAGCGCGAGGTACGCGGCAAAGAGTGGCAGCACGAGCCGCAGCGTGGGCAACTCGAATCGCTTGTTGACGTATTCGGCGCGGAAGCGGTAGGTGGCGATACTTCGCAGCCAAGCGGTTGCAACGGTGAGTGACGCGGCCGCAATCAACAGACTGCGATCCCGCAGCGTGGCCGGGAGCAGGGCCACAGCGAACCAGAGCAGCGCCGCGGGCAACAACCAACCGCGAACGATACGAGGATGGGGTGCGAGGTAGGCTCCGTGAACAGTACCAAGGATGCCGCCGGCAAAAACAGCGATCGG
>JAYUWD010000279.1:0-4675 GCA_043753735.1 Gemmatimonadaceae bacterium | reverse complement strand
GCAGTGTCTCGATCAAGAGCTGCGGTTGTCCACTCCGACGAAATGTGGGTTCGAGTTCCAATAACGCATGCAGCATGCGCAACAGATCACTCGACGCGACACGACTTTTACGCTCGGTCAGTGCGACGCGCATAACTTCCGACAGCTCAGGCATGTTGCCGCCGAGTGCGATGGCAAGCTGCGCGCGCAACAGCTCTCCAAGGCCGGACATGACCAATCCGAAATCGACACCGTTGTCAGCGAGATGTTGCACCGCGGGAAAGACATCAGCCGCTCGGCGCTCGATGATGAGGTCGAGCAGGGCGAGGTATTCTTCTTCCGGAACCAGCCCGAGCGCTATACGCACGCGTTCAGCGGTGACGTTGGCGCTGTCGCCGATCGACAACACCTGGTCGGCCAGCGAGAGCGCGTCGCGCAAGCCGCCGTCGGCAGCGCGGGCAATCATGCCCAGCGCTTCGTCCTCGAAAGATACGCCCTCTTCGTGCAGGACGATGGCCAGACGTTCGCGAATTTCCGCGGGCCCGATGCGCTTCAGGTCGAAGCGCTGCAATCGCGAGAGCACCGGTGCCGCCATCTGCGCAATCTTTTGCGGTTCGGTCGTGGCAAAGACAAACACGACGCGTGGCGGCGGCTCTTCAAGAATCTTCAGTAGCGCATTCCACGCTTCGCGGGTGAGCATGTGCGCTTCGTCGACGATATAGACCTTGTAGCCATCTTCACCCGACGGTGCATACATCGCGCGTTCACGCAGTTCACGGGCGTCGTCAACACCACGATTGGACGCCGCGTCGATTTCAACGACATCCAGCGATGCGCTCCCGGCCCAGATGCGCTGACAGTTGCCGCAATGCCCGCACGGTTCACCCTGCAATTGGGGTTCGCCGCGCCGTTCGCAGTTGAGAGCCATCGCCAGCACGCGCGCCAGCGTCGTCTTGCCGGTGCCACGAGGGCCGCAGAGTAGATAGCCATGCGCGACACGACCGCGCGCGATAGCGCCCTTGAGCGTGTTGGCGACGTGCGACTGGACGGCAACGGAGGCAAAGTTGCGCGGGCGGTATTTACGGGCGAGGGCGAGCGACATGCATGGAATTTAGTCGGGCACAAAAAAACGCGCGGAGGATCACCCCAGTGGGAGCGAACCTGCCGCGCGTTGATACTCCGGGCCTGACGAAGCGACGCTGGACTCCACGTGCCGCTGCTACCTTCGGGGTCCTGACGGGGTTGGCGGGCCGGTGCCCTCCGGGACCCGGAGCACTTGTAAGTTAGTCAGTGCAAAAGGGGGCGCAACGCCACGCTACGCGAACGTCTCCTCGATTGCCTGGCGGAGCAACGGAGCGGCCTTTTCGACTGCACTCGTCGGCGCATCAAGGTGCGTGACAGCTCGAATTCGGCTCGGAGACCACGCGGAAACAAGCAGCCCCAGGCTCCGGGCGCGCGCGCAGACCGCGTCCGCGTGAGCGCCAGGAAGGTCGATCATCACGATGTTCGTGTCGGGGGCGACGACGGTCGCACCAGCCGCACCATCAACGGCGCGCGCCAGCAATTGCGCGGCTTCGTGATCTTCGACCAATCGGTCGAGATGATGTTCAAGCCCGTACAACGCCCCTGCGGCCAGCATGCCGCTCTGTCGCATGCCACCGCCGAAACGCTTCCTGATTTTGTGCAGTCTGGTCATCACGTTTCGGGGGCCAGCGAGCGCGGCGCCAACTGGCGCGCCAAGCCCCTTTGAGAACGCGACCATGACCGTATCAGCACAGGCCGCGAAATCCGCGAGCGATGTGCCTGTTGCAGCCGATGCGTTCCAAAGACGCGCTCCATCAAGATGCACGGGCAGCCCGTGTGCTTGCGCGACATCGGCAATGGCACGAAGAATCGGCAGCGGCGTGACCACACCTCCCGCGCCGTTGTGCGTGTTTTCCACGCACACCATGGATGGTTCGGGCGCATCCAGCGCGGGCGGACGATTTGCGGCGCGCAGATCGTCAGCGTCATACACCAACCGCTTCGACTTCACGACGCGGATTTGCGCCCCGCACAGCCCCGCAACCCCGGCGATCTCCCAATGCACGACGTGCGCGTCTACGTCGACGAACACTTCGGTGCCAGGCCTCGAGTGGAGCCACACCGCCGAAAGATTGGCCATCGATCCGCTCGGGAAAAAAAGCGCACCCTCCTTGCCCAATCGTTCCGCGACCATCGCCTCAAGACGACGCGTCGTCGGGTCTCCGTCCCGGTCGTCATCGCCAACTTCTGCGTTGGCGATCGCGCGCCGCATCTCCGCTGTCGGACGCGTGACAGTGTCACTGCGAAGGTCGAGCATTGCGTTGTTCGTATTCGTGCTGGTGTGCGTTTTCGTCACAGTGATGGGCGCCGTGGGTTCGATGGTGCGAATGATGTGAATGGTGCGAGGGCGCGAAGGCGCGAAGGCGTCCTATTTGGGCTTGCGCGTCGTGGTTGTCGGCTGGGTGCGGGTCACGCCGCGACGCATCTTCGGTCGATCGAGTGCGGCCAGCGCCTTCTTGCGCATGTCGTAGGCCTGCGCGACTTCGCCTCCGATGAGAAAAAGTAACGAGCTGTAGTATGTCCAGAAAACGACGGCGACAACGGTGGCAATTGTTCCCGTGTACAACGAACTCGGATCAAACCGGGCAACGAGAATCGCAAATAGATTGCGCGCAATCTCGAAGAGCAGCGCGGCGCTGCCGGCCGCAATGGTTGCCGTGCGTGGTGAAGGTCGGTGACGCGGCACGCCGCGATAGAGCGAATAGAACAGGAGGAAGACGACGCAAATGGCGAGTGTGCGGCCGATGACATACGTCGCACCGCTCATGGCCGAAGCGCGGAGCCCCATGCTCACCAGAATTGCCACGCCGCGCGTGGTCGCCATGTCGAGATACGTCGAAAAGACGACGTACACCACGATCGCCAGCGTCGTGACGAGCGTCGACAGGAAATCCCAGAGCTTGCCCGAGACAATTCCATGATCGTTGCGGTCAAACACCAGCGCCAGGCAGCTTCGCAGCGAACCAAACAACCGGGTCGACGACCACACGAAGGCGATGGCCGAGTACAGGCCGACCCATTGTCGCGTACGCATGACTTCGTCGACCGCGTCGCGCAGCAGTTGGCTTGACGAGACGGCATCGGTCGGCAGCAGTGCCTGCACGAGATGCGTCACCGTATCGGCGGCCTGCTGCGGTTGATTGCCGAGCAGGAAGGAGAGCCCCAAGATAAGTAGCAGCACGAACGGCACGAGGGCGAGCAGGACGTTGAACGCCAGCCCGCCCGCGAGAAATGTCACATTGTCGTCGCCGCTTTGATTCCAGACTCGGCGCGCAATGTCACGGGAGGCGTCAGCCTTCAGTCGCAGTGCCGTCAACTCCGTCGCGTTTCATCTTGGCCGATGAGTCGAGCGCCACATCGTCGTGCAGCGCCAAATCGTTATGCAGCGCTACATCGTCAGACTCTGTCCCACCACGCGACCTGGCAAACCGGGCCTCGCGATAGGCGCGCCGACTGTCAGCATACGCGCGCTTGGCGTCTGCGACCGCGAGTTCGAGATCTTCACGAGTATCGTCGGCTGCGCCGCGACCTGCATCCAGCGCTTCACCAACCGCATCCACGCGCGAACCGACCGCATTCCGTGCACGCTCCACCTGCGCGTCGAAGCGCGAACGGGTACGACCCACCTGTTCCGTCACCTGGCTTCCGAACGCGTTGGCCGCGTCTTTCACCTTGCGCTTCGCGCGATTCGCCTCGTCGCGCAACCGCTCTCGCGTCTCTTCGCCACTGGCCGGCGCAAGCAGGAGCGCCGCACCGGCGCCAACCGCGAGGCCAAGCAAAAGCATTCCTATCGCGCTCTGTCCGTCCCGTTCGACGACGACCATCCGTTCATCGTCGTAGTCATCCTGTCGACCCATACGCCTCCCCGGCCGCCGTGCGGCCCTGAACTCCGAGAATCAATTCGTGTCTGTGCCCTTCCATCAATACTCAGCGATCAGTCGCTGAGGTCCGCGTCGTCAGGCGCGGCAAGGATTGTACTCACGCCGGTCGGAAGCGGACGGCGCTGCTCGGGTGCGGTTACAAATCGCGTAACCACTTCCTTGGTTCCTGCGACGCCAAGCTGACGGAACAGAAATTCGAACTTCGCTTCGTACGCATGCGCCAGTTTCGTCTTCTGCTCGCTTGGCATCGCCCACAGCTGCTTTTTGAACGGTCCAATCGCCTTCTTGCGCGTCTTGTAAAAAAACTGTTCGTCCGTATCGGTCGCTTTCCGTTCATCCTTGGCATTCTCACGGAGCCACTCGTAAATCTCCGCTCGCAGCGCATCCGGGAGATGATCGTACATCATCGTCTGGAAGTTGGTTGCGAGGTGGATTTCCGCCGTTTCGGTGCGCGGGAAGTTGCCGAAGGCGGTGTCGGGGAGCGTGGATGCCCCGTGCTGGACCGCACCCGACATGCCGTACTTGTCGCGCGCGATTTTGGACAACCGCTCCAATGTATCGAGATCAAGCTTGACGTCCGCGATAGAACCGTCTGCAAGCACCACGCCACCGTGTGACGTACCCGACTGTACGGAAATCTTGGACAGCCCGGCCATGCCCGGCGCCTGAGCGGCGAGCGTTGTGTTAAAGCCTTCCATAAACGCGTTGAGCTCTTCCGGGGTGCTGTTTTC
>JAYUWD010000278.1:0-4682 GCA_043753735.1 Gemmatimonadaceae bacterium | reverse complement strand
GGCCATGGCTGGCGCAACTCACGTGGTGCACGCGGCCGGGCTGGCGCACATCTTCGGTAATGTGGACGCGTCGACCGAGCGGTTTGAAATGGTGAACGTGGTCGGTACCGAGAACGTGGTGCGTGCTGCCGTCGCGGCGGGAGTCAAGCATGTCGTGCACGTAAGTTCAGTTTCCGTGTACGGATCACATGGAAACGCCGTGTGCACGGAGGAGACGCCTTGTCATCCATCGGGGCCGTATGCTACGAGCAAGTACGACGCCGAGCATCGCGCGCGCGCGTCGGTGCAGGGTGCCGCGACGTCACTCACCATCCTGCGACTTGCCACGTTGTATGGCGAAGACGATCCTGGGAATGTTGCGCGGCTGATGCGCACCATCGACCGCGGACGGTTTGTGTGGATTGGCGATGGATCCACGCGAAAGAGTCTCATTCATCGCGACGATGCGGCTCGCGCTTGCCTCGAAGCAGCGTTGCGAACGTCGGCGCCTCCGGTTTCGCTCTTCAACGTCTCTGCGCCGCCGGTCACGATGCAGCAGGTGGTCGGTGGGCTTGCGCAGGCGCTCAAGCGACGGGTGCCGTCGTGGCGAGTGCCGGGCACACTCGTGTCGCAGTTGACGCGGTTTCTGGGCGACACGTTGCACGTCGTACCCGCGGCCACAGTGCACGGCACCCTGAGGAAGTGGCTGACGGACGACGTGTACGACGGGACAAGGTTCGATCGCGAGTTCAACTTTCGGACCGACGTCTCGCTAAACGACGGGCTCGTGCGCGAAGTCGCGTGGCATCGGGCGAGTGCGCTCACGGGAGCGCGGTGACCATGCAACTCCTACTGCTCGGCGCGGCGGTGGCGGCAGTGGTGTGGGCGGCGCTTTTCCCACTGCGGCGGCAGTTGGTGCGATGGGAAATGATCGACAGGCCGAACGTGCGCAGTTCGCACGTCGAACCGACGCCGCGCGGGGGTGGGCTGGCAATCGTGTGCGCTGTGCTCCTTGGCGTCCTGCTATGGCGCGCGCTATCAATGGCGCTTCCGTCGCGAAGCGTTGGTGCATTTGTTCTCCTCGGCGGTGCGATCGCGGCCATAGGCTGGATAGACGATCGGCGTCCGCTCTCGGCGCGCATTCGTCTGTTGGTTCAGCTGCTGGTTGCGATAGGCGCGATCAAAGCGTTCGGGTACATCGCATCGATTTGGCTGCCGTTTGTCGGGTCGCTGCACATCGGGTGGTTCGGGATTCCGCTCACACTCCTTTGGATCGTCGGGCTGACCAACGCATACAACTTCATGGACGGTATCGATGGTCTGGCGGCCGGCCAGGCGGTGATTGCGGGGCTGTGCTGGGTGCTCGTGACCGGGGGAGACTCGCGAATACTCTCTGGAGTGATCGGCTTGTTGGTGACCGCGGCATCGTTCGGATTCCTGCTGCACAATTGGCCACCAGCGCGGATTTTCATGGGCGATGTCGCGAGTGGTTTTCTCGGATTCACGTTCGCGATACTCGCGCTGCCCGGCATGGCCGGCGACGCGTACAGCGATCGCATGTTGATCGTCGGTGCGCTGTTTGTTGGCCTCTTCGTGGGAGATGCGACGCTCACTTTTGCGCGACGTCTGCGGAACGGCGAACGCGTGTTTGACGCCCATCGCAGCCATCTCTATCAGCGACTCACTCCGTCGAAGTCCATGCATCGTCCCGTGACGATCCTGTATCTGGCGCTGGCCGTGATGTCGGCCGGCTGTGGGTTCGCCTATCTCCGGGGCACTGACTCCGTCGCCGCGATATCCATCGTCGTTGCCGTATTGGCACTGTGCGCATTGGCGGTGAGCGTGCATCGCACGACGCGCCCACGTGCCGCCGAGAGCGGAGCGCCACGCTGATGTCGCAAATGACAACGCCGGACCGGACGCAAAGCTGGTGGCGCGTACTTCTCGCATTTGTGATCGCCTGTCACGCGGTTTGGTTCACATACGAGATCCTCGCCAACGGGCGGTTCTCAGCGGCGTCGGCTGGCCGCTTCGCGATCGTTGCGGCGGTTGTCGGCGTGCACGCAATTGCCGCCGCACTGCTGATGCAGCAGACTGGAAGTTTCGCCCTGCGATGGAGCGCGTGCATCCTGGTGTTCCTCACTGCCGCACGGCTTCACATACCCCCCCATCTCCTGCAAGCAAGGCTGCAGCGGCCGACTGATGCTGCGGTTGATGTGGTGCGACATCTGCGCGAAGTCACCGCGTCGCAGGAGCAGCATCGTCTGCGCACCGGACACTATGCCGCATCGTTAAACTCGCTCTTAGACTGGATGCCGCAGTCTCCCCAAATCATCACCTCCATTCGCGCCAACGGTGACGAGGGCTGGGCGGGACGCTCCGCGCAAGGCGCTACCGACTGCGCTATATGGGTGCGCGACAGCGGACTTCGAAATGACCCAGGCCAGCGCGAAGGAGTGCCTCATTCGGTCGACGCGCCGCTCGGAACGCGACGACCTTTGAATGGCACATGGCTTGAGCATCGAGCCGACGAACGACGCACCGGTATCGTGGCCGCTCTGCCGGGTGACACTGGAAATCGACGGACCACCGCTGTCGATGGCGAAATACGTGCGTCTCCCGCCGTTGCCGGTACCCAGGTCTTCATAGGGACTCACGGAAACGGCGAGTTCGTTTCGCTGTCGCTTGACTCAGGTCACGTCGACTGGCGTATTCGCGTCGCTAATTGGGTGCATCACGAACCGGTGGTTACACCGGGACTCGTCATCGTCACGTTCGGCAATAATGAACATCTCGGCGAGATCATCATCCACTCGCAACCCCCGGGGGGCATTGCTGCGTACGATCGCCGCACCGGAATCGAACGATGGCATCACTACAGCACCGCCAGCGTGATGACGAGTCCCGTTGTCGGAGATTCCCTCGTTGCAGTGCCGACCACGGACAACGAAGCCGTCGAGTGGAGAATTTCGGACGGGCACGAAGCGTGGCGGACAACGCTTCCCTCGCATTCGTGGATGGGCAATCCGCTGGTCACGGGGGATAAACTGATCTTCGGAATCGAGTTCACCCGGTTGTGCGTGCTGACCTTGCCCTCTGGCAGCATCGACTACTGTACCGCCGTGAAAGGGAAGGGACGTGGAGCGGGACACGCTTCCGTCGCGGTCGCCGACGATCTCGTGTTGTTGACGTATGATGAGGAAATTTCCGTTCTACCGGCGGTACGCGCCGGGCTATGGACATTTCTGACCACGCGCTTGCTTGGCACAGAGGGTACGGCAGGACAGCAATTCCTCGTCGCGCTGGAGCTCGCGACCGGCCGCGAGCGATGGCGCGTGCCTCTTGGTGGCAGCAGTGGAGCGACTGTTCAGGGGCACATCGCGGGGACGCCAGTCATCCAAAACGGCGTCGCCTACATCCCCTCGCCGCGCAACGGGCATGTCACCGCCGTTCGCGCTAACAGCGGACGAGTGCTCCGGTCCACATCGATCAAAGCAGTGCGCAGCTCGGTGCTTGTCACTGAAGGCGCCGTGCTGAGCGCCACGACCGATACTGCGTTGGTGGTGCTTGATGCCGCGACGGGCAAGGAGCGGTGCCGTCAGACGCTGTCTGCCGCGAGCGATCGCGCCGGACCCACGCTGGCAGGAAAGACCGCACTGCTCGCGCTGCGTAACGGCGTGGTACTCGCAAGGCCCATCGACGATATGCTACACTGTCCCGCGTAGCGCCGAACCCTTCCACGCACACTCATGACCACCATTCTCGTCACCGGCGGCGCAGGCTTCATCGGCTCGGCGTTCATTCGCATGAGTCTGCAGGACTCGTCGCTGTCGATTGTGAACGTGGACCGACTCACGTACGCGGGCAATCTCGATTCGCTGTCGGGCGCAGACGCGAATCCGCGCTACGCATTCCGCCACATGGATATCTGTGACGGGGAGCCGTTGCTCGCATTGCTCGAGGCCACGCGACCAGATGCAATTGTGCACTTCGCCGCCGAGTCGCACGTGGATCGCTCAATCGACGGACCCGCGGAGTTTTTGCGCACAAACGTGCACGGCACCTTCACGCTGCTGCAACAGGCGCTGCATTACTGGCGTTCTTTATCGGCAGTCGCGCAATCGGCTTTTCGCTTCGTGCACGTGTCCACTGACGAGGTCTATGGATCGCTTGGTGAACAGGGACTCTTTACCGAAGCCTCGCCGCACGCGCCCAACTCCCCGTATGCGGCGAGCAAGGCCAGCGCCGACCACTTTGTGAGGGCCTGGCATCACACGTACGGGCTGCCGACAGTGACGACGAATTGTTCAAACAACTACGGCCCCTGTCAGTTTCCAGAGAAGCTCATTCCGCTGACCATTCAAAACGCGCTGCACGGCAAACGATTACCGGTGTACGGTCGTGGCGAGAACGTGCGCGACTGGCTGTACGTGGACGATCACTGTCGGGCGCTCCGCCTCGTCATGGAGCGTGGCGCTGTCGGCAGCACGTACAACATCGGCGGATCGAATGAGTGGCGGAACATCGACGTCGTCGAAGCCATCTGCCAAGCGCTCGACGAACTCGCACCTGACGTGGCGATCGGCGATCGACGTGCCCTCATCGAATTCGTGACTGATCGACCCGGACACGATCTGCGTTATGCGATAGACGCCTCGCGCATCCGCCGTGAGCTTGGTTGGACGCCGCTCGAGACGTTCCAT
>JAYUWD010000277.1:0-4714 GCA_043753735.1 Gemmatimonadaceae bacterium | reverse complement strand
AGCGGCAGCTGTTGGGTGGCAACTGTCTCAACATCGGCTGTATTCCGTCAAAGGCACTCATCCGCACCTCGCGGCTCTACGCCGAGATGCGAAACGCCGAGCACTTTGGCGCACAATCCCCGGCCGATATCCGGGTCGATTTTGCTGCGATAATGCAGCGTATGCGGAACATTCGCCTCCGAATCAGTCGCATTAGTTCGGTACATGATCTCGTGGCCGCTGGCGTTCACGTTTTTTTTGGCGACGCGCAGTTTATCGGACCCGATGCGCTACAACTTGACGGCGTAACATTGCGCTTTCGGAAGGCGCTGGTCGCGACCGGCGCGCATCCGGAGCTGCCCCTGATCGATGGTCTCGATGCGGCGGGTTATTTCACGAATGCCAACGTCTTTGATCTCACTGAATTGCCGCGCCGCCTGTTGGTCATCGGCGGAGGGCCACTCGGCTGCGAAATGGCACAGGCATTTTGCCGTTTCGGCGCACAAACCACGATCGTGCAGCATTGGCCACTGTTCCTGCCGCGGGAGGAGCGCGACGCAGCGCAGCTCCTGTCCCAGGCGTTTGAACGTGACGGTATCGAAGTGCGACTCAATACCGAAGTTGTCAGCGTGCGCGTTGCAGATGGCCAGAAACTCGTGCATCTCGTCAGCGACGGCCAACGCAGCACCATCGCGGTTGATGCAATCCTTACCGGCACCGGCCGCGTACCGAGCGTGGACGGCCTCGGGCTGGAGGCTGCCGGTGTGGAGTTCGATCGCGAACATGGCGTGCACGTCGACGACTTCTTGCGCACCACCAACCGGCGTATCTACGCCGCTGGCGATGTCTGCCTGGAGCACAAGTTCAACGACATGGCCGATGCCACCGCGCGGATGGCCGTTCACAATGCATTGCAGTTCGGACGAAAACGACTAAGCAAATTGACGATCGCGTGGTGTACCTACACCGATCCGGAGGTCGCACATGTCGGCCTGTATGTGAGGCAAGCGCGCGAGCTGAATATTCCGGTAAAGACGTTCACCGTAGTGATGCACGACGTGGATCGCGCGGTCGCCGATAGCGAAGAGGCCGGCTTCGTGAAAATTCACGTCAGGGAGGGGAGCGACCGGATACTTGGCGCGACGATCGTTGCCCGGCACGCCGGTGAGATGATCGGCGAGATCACGTTGGCCATGGTAGCCGGGGTCGGCCTGCGTACACTCAGTCGTGTGATGCATCCATATCCGACGCAGGCTCAAGCCATCACGATGGCAGCGGACGCATGCCGCCGGGCGAGTGGAAAACGCGAAACATGAGAAAGCGCTATGCACTCACGCGTTCGCTACCAAACCACCGTTTGGAGCGCGCGGAGCTGCCGACATCAAGTCATTCAGCAGCTTTGTCAGTGCAGCGAGATCCGCCGGCTTGACGAGGTGCGCGTCAAACCCAGCCGCTTTCGACTCCCGCCGGTGTTCGTCCGAGCCCCAGCCGGTCAAGGCCACCAACACCATGCTTCTCCCCCATGGCTGCTCCCGGATCTTCCGGGCCACTTCGTAGCCGTCCATTGTCGGGAGCCCGATGTCGAGCAGCACCACGCTTGGCCGGAATGAGGCCGCGGCTTGTACTGCCTCGCCGCCGTCGTAGGCCGTCAGCGTCTCGTTGCCGCACTGCTCGAGGAGAATTGCCAGAGAGTCTGCGGTGTCCCGATTGTCATCCACGACAAGAATGCGGCGGCGGGTTGGGGGCGGCGCAACAATCACGGTGTTTGTCGCCGGTACGGTGGGTCCTGCGGCCGAGCTCGCCACCTCGAATGGCAGGCGCACCGTGAAGCTACTCCCGCGGCCCAGTCCTGGGCTTTCTGCGGCGACCGTCCCGCCATGCAACTCGACCAGCCGCTTGACCAGTGAGAGCCCGATCCCCAGCCCCGCTTGGGCCTTGTCGAGCGTATCCCGCACCTGCGTGAACATGTCCCACAACGTGGGCAGCGTTTCCGCGGCGATGCCGGTGCCGGTGTCAGCCACTCGGATGACCACCTCGCCGCAGTTACGCACAACGGTCAACTTGATGTGTCCCCCCGGCTCGCTGTACTTGGCGGAGTTAGTGAGCAGGTTGGCCACGATCTGGACCAAGCGGGTTTGATCTCCGGCCACCACCAGCGGCTCGTCCGGCAACTCTACCGACAAAGCGTGCCTTTGAGCGTCGATGAGTACGCGACACGCCTCGACCGCGGCGTCCACCACGTCGCGCAACACGACCCGCTCCGATCGCAATGTGATCTTGCCGCTCCGCACCCGCGAGATGTCGAGCAGGTCGTCCACGATGTGCACCAGATGCCCCAGCTGCCGATCGATCATGCCGAGCGTTTTTTCAGCTTGCTCGGAATTCCCGGTCATTCGCAGGGCGGCGACTCCGCTGCGGATTGGGGCGAGCGGGTTGCGCAGCTCATGGGATAGCGTGGCCAGGAACTCGTCCTTCCGCGCGTCTTGCTCGGACAACAGCTGCTCGGTTCGCTTAAAGTCGGTGATGTCGATGGCAGCGCAGGTAACGCCGCCGACGACTCCGGGGGTCTCCCACAGCGGTTCCACGAGCAGCTGAAAGTATCGGGCGGCGTTTTGATGGTGAACCAGAACTTCGTGCCGCCCCCCGACTCCGGTACGGATCACCTCCCGTTTCAGCGCTTCCGTTACCTCGGCATCGGCGGCGCGCTCCATCAGGTCCCCATCTCGTTTGCCGCGAACTTCCGTGTCACGGAAACCCAACGCCGGGTTGTAAATCCAGGTGTAGCGCAGCTCGAGGTCCTGTTGAAAAAGTGCCACAGCGGAGCATTTGACGGCCAGTTGCATGCGCTGCGTAGAGAGCTTGGAGGCTTCCTCGGATGCTCGCTGTTCGGTCACGTCTCTCGAGACGGACAAAAATTGCTCGATCCGGCCGTCCAAACCGTGAATTGCGGTCACGGTCACGTCCCACCACCGCGGTGAACCGGCATGCGTGGGGCAGTAGCCAGAAAATCGGCCGACCCTGCCGGCGCGCGCGGCGGCCAGCGCCAACTCTGCCTCCGGTCTGAGCCCCCCTGCATCCCAATAGCTCCCCCAGTCGCACCCTTTAATCTCGGTGAAATCGCTCACCTCCATCTGCCGCTGACCATTCACGTTCATCCAGAGCACGCGGCCGTCCAGTGACAGCCCTTTCACGCAATCGGCACTGGACTCGATCACGCTGCGCGCAAACGCCTCGCTCCGTGTCAATCCGTCTGCGGCCGCCTTCCGCGCGGTAATGTCGCTGGCTGCGCCAAACCACTCGACCACGTCCTCGTTCTCATCGAAGATCGGCACCGCACGGGAGAACGTCCAACCGATGGACCCGTCAGGCCGCAGGACGCGATGTTCAAGCTCAAACAGCGCCGTGTGCGCGATCGCTTTGTCGATTGCTGCCCTGACGCGAGCATGCTCGTTGGGGGGGACGTTCTGGTGAATCCACAACCAGCTGCCGAGCGGTGCATACGTGCTCGGAACCAGTCTGCGTCCGTCCAACGGCAGCATTGTCGACCAGTCTGCGGACATGCGGTAAGCAACATCGGCACTTGAAGTGGCCAAGGCACGATAGTGCTGCTCGCTGAGGTGTAACGCGGCGTTCCGCTGCTGTAGCACGCGGGCCATGGCCCAACGCTCGATCGCATTCTCCACCGCCCGCGCGAGCACCAGCGGGCTGAGCCACTCATTGCCGACGTAATCTTGCGCTCCCGCCCGAACCGCCGCGCGGCCCAATTCGGAGCTGGCGTTTCCGATGAGCACAACCACTGCGCAGATCGGTATTCCAGTGGAGTCGGCAAGCGCCGCCAGCAGCTCAAGTGCGTCCATGTCCGGCAACCGGACGTCGAGCACCAGGCAGTCGGGTGGTTCAGTCGCCGAACGGATGGCCTGAATGGCTTCCGTTCCCGTTGCGGCTTCTGTAAATGCGAAGCGCCCTGCGCGCCCCGTGGTCAGGAGCCGTTGGACGTCCGCCCGGTCGTCCGCGCTGTCGCGGACGACCACAATTCGACATGACTCCTGAAGCGACAGTTCCGACGTTTCCGGCAACGCCGACGGACCCTGCTCCTGCAAGCGCGGCATACGGAACCATCGGAAAGGGTGGGGAACAACGCAACACGTTACAAGTTGCCCCGACTCGCGTCAAACGACCACTATCGGAGTAGCTCGTCGATCGTCGCGTCGACGACATTGCAGTACGTCACCTCGGTCGTGCGACCGCACGCCGTCGGCTCGCCATCCGCCTGAATCACCAGGAGCGTTGGTCTTCGATCAAACCGCCGCAATTGTGCATCCTGCGCCACCCATCTCCGAACGCGCGCGCAGCGAAAGTGCGCCGGGTTGCGCGCGTGTGCGGCTGTCACAGGTCGAAGGGGTAGAAGCCGTTCAGCCCGACTCAACTCTCCGATCCGATCCGATCGAGGTCGTTGCCGGTGACCGAGACTTTGGCGCGCCGGCGTGTACGGGACCTGAAACGCCGGGAAGCTCAACCCACTACAATATCTACCGCTTTCGCGTCGAGGACGACATTAAGATCGCGAAAAATCGGCCCGTGGCCGAACTGCATGGCACCGATGCCCCGATTTTCGTACTGCTGCGGGGCATAGGGCTGTAACAGATTGCGCAGCAACAGCTTGACCGTTGCCGTAAATGGTACAATTGTGTTGGCAAAAGGGGGCGATTGTGGAGTTTGAGTTGGACGGAGCAAA
>JAYUWD010000276.1:0-4729 GCA_043753735.1 Gemmatimonadaceae bacterium | reverse complement strand
GCGACGCGACGTTTGTCAGAATGCGGGGCAGTGCCAGCCCGCCCGGAGACGCGAGATATCTGGGCTCCCACTGCGGATCGAACTTGTCCTTGTACTGGCGAAGCCCGCGAAAGTTGTAAAAGTGTTCGCCAAACCGAAATACGAGGGCGCCGGCGCGCGCCCACAGCGGTGCCAGCGCGCGATTCTCCAATCCGGACAGTGGTGCCATGCCAAGGTTGAATCGCTCAAAACCTTCGTCCCTTCCCCACTGCATGAGCTGGATGAAGAGGTAGTCCATCATTCCCGGCGGCGCGGCACGCGTCCAACGCATCAGGTCGACGCTGAGCTCGGACTTGTGCGCCCCGGCCCACACGTTGGCGAATGCCACGGGTTCTCCGTGATGGCGTACCAGCGCAATTGGGTGGTGCGCCAGATATTTCTCGTCGAAACGACCGAGCGAAAAACCCTTTTCGCGCGCACTCTTTTCGGCCAGCCACGTGTCGGATATGCCACGCAACGCCGGCATCATGCCGGCCACCTGCTCCGGCGCGATGATCTCGAAAGAAACCTGCCGTTTTTCCGCATCTCGCAACGAGCGACGCAATCCTTTGCGATTGTTGCCGTCCAACGAGAATGCCGACAGTGGAACGACGGCTTCTTCCCCCAGCTTGAGCAGCGACAGTCCAAGATCGATGTACAACGGCAGCCGACCGGTTCCGACTTCGTAGAATACAGTCCACCCACCATGGCGATCGGCGAGCTCGCGAAACTTCCACGCCAATTCCTCGCCCGCATTTTCATCGCCCAACGGATCGCCGAGCGCAACCCAACTCCGTCCTTCCACGCCGTACATGAGCATCGCGCTGTTGGCGTCATCAAGCATCAGCGCCTTGTCGCCAAGCAGCGCGAGATTCGATTTCGTGTCGGCCGTCGAACGAACAACCATCAGAGCGCGATCGAGTTCAACGCTGGTTGGCAGTGCTGGCTCCCCGGGCGCATGCCGTAACAGCCGCCAGAGTGCGAGCACGACCACGCTGCCCAAGACCGCAAATGTTGCGCGCAGAAACCGAGGCGCATCGGCGTTACGACTGAAGCGCCACCAAAGTTCGTTGTCGTACTCGACGTGACGGAAGGCAAAGAGACCAAAGGCGACACTCGCTCCGATGGCCGCGACGATGGCCACGATCCATTCAGGTTCCAGCGGTTCCGCGAGCAGTGCTGCACGACGGTGAAATGCACCGCGGCTGGGGATGAGTACCGCCAGCACGCTCGAGAGGATGATGGCCTCTTCGTAGTCGAGCCCCTTGAGCAGCGACGAAACAACGCCCGCCGCCAGTGCCAGCACGGCGAGCACCCACGCGGCATCAAGCCGACGACGAAGTGCCCACGCCAGCACGACGAGCGCAGCGCCCAGCAGACTTCCCGTCAGGTGCGAGAGTTCAATAATGCCGAGTGGCAAAATGCGATCGAGTATCGCGATGCGACCCCGTTCGGCGGGTACCGCTCCGGACATCAGCAATACGAGTCCTGCGATGAACGTCGCAACGCTGAGAACCGTCGGCAGCAACGTTGGTCCGTACCTGCTGGCGACACGCGCGGTGGCCTTGGCCGCTTTGGCGATCACGATGCCGCGCCGACTTCCAACCAGTGCTGCGAGCGCCAGCGACGCGACGATGAAGGGCAACAGGTAGTAGATGGCGCGGTACACCACCAAGGACGCGATCGCCGTCTGCGCACCGACGTTTGGCGCGAGCAACAATACCATCAACGAATCGAAGACGCCGAGTCCACCCGGAACGTGGCTGAGCAGTCCGACGCCCTGCGCCAAGGCAAAGAGTCCGAGAAACGCGATGAACGGAAGCCCGGGCGTTGGCGGAAGGAGCACCCACGCGACCACACCGGCAAGCACCCAGTCCGTGATTGCAACGACGAACTGCATTGCCGTCAGCTTGAGCCCGGGCGGTTCAAAGGAAAGACCGCCGATCGTGATCGGTTGCGTGCGTACACTGGCGAGCACCAGGTACGCGATGACGCCCCCCAGCAGCAGCACGCCCACAGGACGCAGCCATGCCTCCGATCCGTATACCAACACGGCGGGTGGCAGCGTCTCGAAGGTGAGTGCGAGACCGCACGCCGTCAGGATCCCGATCCAGAATCCGATCGCTGAAAATGTGGCGGCACGCGCGACGTCACCGGTACTCAAGCCATTGGCAGTCCAGAAACGCAGTCGAAAAGCGCCACCTGTGACCGCCGCAAAACCGAGACTCTGGCTGAATGCATACGCAAAGAGCGATGCGCGCAACGACTGCAACAACGGGATCGGCTTTTTCGCATACTGCAAGCCGAGCAGATCGTACATGGGCAGAATGCAGTAGCAGGCCATCGTCGCGAGCAGCGCGTTCAGCAGCTGCCGTGTCGGAATCGCAGCAGCACCATCCATCACGGCACGATAGGTCGTTGTCCGCAACTCCTGACGTACCGCGATACCGGCGATCACCAGCACCAGCAGCGACAGAACAGGCATCACCCACCGTCGCCACGTCGCATCGGAGCCGTGCAGTGCCGACGACTCGTTCACCTGCACTTCACTCATGGGCACACTCAACAATCATGTCGAACGGAGCTCCACCGTCGCCTTTCGATCAAGCTTGCCCCATCCCACCAGGCCGCCACGCGCAGCCGCGACGAACGCGCGCAATACGACCCAGTACATGAACTGTCGATAGGCGAAGCGCTGCAGGAAAACGAGCCATGTGAGACGGAACTCCTCCGATGGTTCGGCCAGAAATGCGATCACCGCGGCGAGCCAGTCGACAAGCAGAAAGACCGCGTAGAACGTGAGAATCTGCTCGAGCGATGCAACTGCGTAGGTCGCCCCGTGTTGCAGTCCAACCAGCCAAACCGAAACAAGGCTCAACACGAACATGAGGTCGGCCAGCGGTGCGATCGCGTTCACCAGCAGCTGAAACACCCAGGTGTTGGGCAGCGCGATCATCCCCAGCGTTCCATAACGCGGACGTAACAACACATGCTTGTGTTTCCACATGCACTGGAGCGTGCCAAAGCTCCATCGGAATCGTTGCTTGAGCAGCCCTTTTACGGTATCGGGGGCTTCGGTCCACGCGACCGCACGCGGTGCGTACGCAACGCGATGACCCTGGGCCAGCAGTGTCAGGGTCAAGTCCTGGTCTTCGGCGAGCGTGTCAAGCGAGAAGCCGCCCACTTGTGCGACCGCGTCGCGTCGCCAAGCGCCCACCGCCCCCGGTACAACGGTGATGCCGTTGAGCAGCGAGAACGCGCGTCGGTCGAGATTCTGGCTGGTGACATACTCAATGGCCTGCCACCGGGTGATGAGATTAAGGCGGTTTCCCACTTTCGCATTGCCGGCGACCGCGACAACATCAGCTTGCGCGAGTGGCTTGACCAGCTCCAAAACGGTGTCGCTTTCGAAAAGTGTATCGGCATCGAGCCCGATCACGATCTCGCCGTGCGCGCGGGCCATGCCATAGTTCAGCGCAGACGACTTTCCCCCATTCGGCTTGGTCAACACCGTCACGCGGGGATCACCATCAAAAGCATCGCGCGCGACGGAAAATGTGTTGTCCGGCGAGCCATCGTCCACGACGATCACTTCGAGCGCCCCATCGTACCGCTGTGCGAGCAGACTCTCGACGGTGCGCACGATCACGGTCTCCTCGCGAAAGGCAGGCACAATCACAGTGACCGTGGGCAGGTATGCCGGCAGCGGTGCTCCCGTAAGCGCAAGCTTTGCGGCATGTCGTTCGCGAACGATCTCGCGGGTGCGCTGAACGATCGCGAGCACGCCGACTACGGCAACACGCGACAGCCCCAGCACCACCGCTACTAGAAAGAGCCAGGTCAACAGCCACTCGGCAGCACCGATCACGGCGAAGCCCGCAAATTCGAGGACGCGACTTGCTTCGTCTCCACTCGGGAGCACGGGCATTCCGACCAGCTTCCCATCGCCGGCGAGCGCCGACAGCGCAACAAGCGTATCGCCACGGGCTCGAAGCGAATCGATCAGGGGCCCCACCGCCGCGAGTGTTTGCGCGCGATCACCGCCGCCATCATGCAGCAGCACGACATTTCCATGGCGCCGCTCCGTCAGCACATTCCGGACGATGGCATCCACACCGGGACGTTGCCAATCCTGGGAGTCGAGGTGCAAGCCCGCAATGATATAACCCCGGTCGGATGCGATGGCAGCCGGAACCAGTTCATCGGCGGTCGTAGGCTCAGCGTCGCCAAAAAACGGCGCGCGAAAAAACACCACGCGGCGATCGAGCGTCGCCTCGAGCAGTCGCTGGTTGAAGTCCAATTCGAATCGGACGATCGTGGGCGGAAGCAGTGCAAGATTGGGATGCGTGAATGTGTGATTCCCGATCTCGTGTCCTTCCGCCATGACGCGACGGGTCAAACGAATGTTCGATTCGACAGCTGTGCCAATCATGAAGAACGTCGCTTTCACGTTCCGTGACGCCAGCGTATCGAGAATCGCCGGCGTCCACTGTTTGTCCGGTCCGTCGTCGAACGTGAGTGCTACGCGATGGGCTTGCGCACCAAAGCGCTCGACAATCCACGGTGTCGGATAGGTCGAAACGGTCTGTGTGGTGATGAGCCCGCGCGCCGAGTCGTAGCCGACGTGTCTGACACCAAATGTCGGGCGTGCAGTGATACGCAGCAGTTCACCGTCGCCCTTGAACTCGACATCGTAACCTGGTGCCATTTT
>JAYUWD010000275.1:0-4749 GCA_043753735.1 Gemmatimonadaceae bacterium | reverse complement strand
CGGTCAGCGCCATCGAGCGATAGTGCCCGACCATCATGGGATGACGTACGAATTTGAGATTCGCGTTGGTCACCGTGACACGCAGCGGCACGGGTGTTATACCGGTGTGGCTCATTGCTGCTCCCGTTCGATGTTCATGCCCCGGCCTTAGGCGACACTCAACACTGCTTGCCAGAATGCGTGCGCAACTTCAGGATGCGCGAAATCGCTGTGTGCACCCACACCGAACCCTTCGTTCTTCTTGATCACGTCACTCGATTCGAGATTGTACACGTGCCCCGGCAAGAAATTGTACTCGCTCGTAACAGACTTCATCGTCAGGTTTTGACTCACATCGCCCACACCTTGAATGCCATACACGCCGACACCACCGTACTTGGGAAGTTCATCGCCGAGTACGAACTGCGATTTGAGCGCAGCTCCTTTCGGATAGAAAGTGCTGACAGCCTGGTCGAATCTGGATTGCGTGGTGACGATGGGGCCGCGAACAAAACTGTTGGCAATCGTTCGATTGAAGTAGCCAACGTTGCCCGGAGCGACCGGGATGTCGGGCGAATACGACCAGAGCGAAAGCGCGCCCTGTACGAGAAAGAGTGAATCGACTGGGCGCGGAAGTGGCGCACTGTCGGGTGCACCTGCAACGGTCGACGACATCACGATGCACCCGAAGCTGTGTCCCATCAGGTGATAGCGCGTTGACGGCAGGGACGCGTTTTGAAGTCGCGTCAGCAACGCGTGCACTCCGCCTTCCCCCACAACCCGCGCACGGTCCTTCATCTTCCAGAACGACGCCATCTGCAATGGCTTGACCATCCAACCCTTAATCGTTCCAAAAAAGCCTCCGCCCAACACACCGGGCGCCGCCGTTTGATCAGCGGATTCAGGCGCACTCACTGCGGCTGCAATTGCGGCTTCGCGGGCATCTGTGGCAATCGTATCGGCGTTCCACTCACCATGCTCGCTACCCGGCGCGCCACCGGGATTGCTGCCACCATTGACAAGCGACGCTTCGCGCGCTAGCTCCTCGTACGCATCCCGAACGTTGGCGGGAAGTGTTTCGCGTTCTCCATCGTCGCGCGCCGATGCTTCAAGAATGATGCGAATCGCCGCTCGCGCAGCCGGTGTATCGGCAATGCTCCGGGCGTACTGGTTCACCTGCGCTTCGAGCAGCGCGCCCTCCTCGTCACCGAGCACGCCGCTGGGCATTGCTTCGTCACCAAACGGAAGACTGGGCCAATGTACACCGACCACGATCGACGAGAATCCGACGCGCTTTGCACGCGCGACCGCCGCATCGGATGACTGCGCCATCGCGCCCACCCACTTGTCGTATTGCGCGACCGCGGCGGGCACATCCCCCTGCCACCCATGACTGCACAAGAAGACGTCGGTGATCGGATGGTCGCGGTCCTGTAGTTTCTGCGTTACGACGTCACTCAGCAGCGTCCCATCGGCTTCTTTCCGCTCCACACCGTTCTCATCGAAGCAGAGCAGATGGTACTGAACGTCGGTCCCGGGAATTGTGCGCACAGGCATCGGACATGACCTCAGAATGAAAGTGCAGGATCGATGCGTGTATCCGCATCGCAGTAGACCGCGTAGATCAGCCCCAGTGGATTTCGCTCCTTCTCCATGAATTCGCGGCGCAGCGCAAGAAAGAGTGCTCCAATCGGTTCCCCGGCGAGAAAGCGCGGGAAAAATCGTGTCGCCCATTCAGTCGCGAATACCGCGGGCGTCTTGCACTCCGTCCCGACAACACCGCGCGCACCCTTCGACAGGAAATATGGGATGAAGCCATCGTAGAACGCTGGCGTTAGCTCCCCCGACTCGCAGGCGTTTAGGAACACCAGTGGGCTTCCTGGCAGCTTGTCGCGCCTCGGCGCTTCAACGTCGAAATCGTCGATGGATATTTTTTCACGTCCGGTGAGTTCGATGTTCGAACCCTTGATCCCGCCCGCATCCGCACCGGATTTCGTTGTCGCGTGGCAATAGAAGTACATCAACTGCTCGGCGGTTGGTTCACTCAACGCCTGCAACAGCTCCGCACGAGTCGTTCGTTGCCGCACTGCAATTGCTGTCCCCCCCGCACTGCTGCAGTCGGTCCAGTACCGCACCTGCCTGGCAACGAGATCCATCTGCATTTCAGCATCGATACTCGTGTTCATCGTCACACCGATTGACAGCGTCGGCGAGCTTGCAATCACGTAGTCGTCCACCGGCAGGTTGGACTGCAAGGGAAGCTGTTCGATGATGTGCCGAAAACCGAGGAACTTTTCCCAGTCGATCTTGGCGCTGTCTCTGACGTCGCCGATATACAACATGCCCCACGGCATCGGGAAGCGTTCGGCGACAATCTGCACCGTCATCGTTCCAGGTTTGAGCAGCTGTGCCGTGAACCAGTCGCCGAGTTTGATCAGGTCGTCTGTGGGCGACGATCCCTCAAACAGGGCGCGGAAGAGGCTGGCGCCAGCTTTCGCGAGGATGCGCACTGCCTTCTCGCTCGACGCAGCATCCACCTCGATGCCCTGCTTGAATGGGAATTTTCCAGTGCCGAAGTCGGCGTTGATGACGCTGTCCATCAACGCGAGGCGGGCCTGCGCGATGGCGTTCGTGAGGTATGCTTCGGTGATGGGAAGGGAGACGCGTCGCGCGGTGGAGCCAAGCACCAGGCACGAGTAATGATCGCCTTCGGGTTCGATGAGCAAACTCAACTGACGCGGCTTGAGATATCCCGTTGCACCCACGGAGCGACCACGAACACTCGCTGTTGCCGGCTCAGCCGCGGCCGCACCAACTGAGAACTCAAGCTCCATTTGCATCAGGTAGCTGCCGGACTTGAGCTGGAGCGTGGCCGTGATGCTTGCGCGCCCAGTGCGGGTGGGCGTGACACTCACGACAACTTTCTCCGACGACTTTCCCTGCCGCGGGACAACGAGTGTGAGCAGCGGTTGGGAAAGCGTGAATCCATCGCTTTCCAACTGAATTGTCAGCTCGACGGAATCCTGATCCGGCGCCATCAGGACTGCGGCGTCGGTGAGTCGCGCGGAAAAGTCATGGCCACTCTCCCCGCCTTTCGTCAGATCGACACCAAACTGCAGTTCGTACGACGCGTTCACCGTCAACGGCTCATCGCGCGCATGATCCTTGATGCCCGCGTTCAGATAGCGAACTTCAGGCTTTCCCGGCACGGCCGCCGCGGCTGATGGCGGCTCAGCCGATTGGTGTTGCTGCTGCTGTCGTTCCGCCGGTGCCGCGCCACTCGGCATCGCTTCACGTAACGCGCCCGACTCCATGCGGGGAACAGCACGTGATTTTCCTCGCATGACTTGTGGCGCCGCTCCATCCGCGACTGGAACGTTACGAATGATTTCCTGCGCCGCCGCAACACAATCCGCGTCATTGCCCCAATCGTGCGCCAATGCGCGCAACGTTTGCAGCGAATCGGCGAACGCGTCCTCGTAGACATACTGCTGCGGAAAGTCGAACGGATGATCGAACAGATCCGGCAGCCAACGCGCTATTGGCGCCCGCGATTCAAGGTTCGCAAGACGGATCAGCTCGTCAAGAAACGCGCGATAGGCTTTTCGGAAATCTTCGAGAGCGGCAGCGGCAGGAGACATGGGAACTGGGCCAAAGCGAACCATTGGATCGATAGCGATCCCGCGAAGCTATGGCCCAGTCACCGAAGTGCAAATGTCAGGCGCGACGCAAATCGTCCATTAGCTGGCGCGGTGTCCGTACTTGCACATTCAACGACACAGGGAGCGGCGCGAAATGTTTGACATTCCCTGTGATGATGTAGTCAGCTGCACCTGCAACAGCGACCTCGATAAACAGCCGATCGTCTGGATCCGGAAGCGACAAGCGCAGTGGTGACGCAATCACCGGTTCTGCAATCGCAACGATCGCGTCAAGGACTTCAAACCGCCTTGCTTTGGTGAAGCTGAACTTGGGGCGCGCTGTGACTTCGTCGTACTCGGCGACGATACGCGAATCGATCAGCAGAAGCGCTTCGCGTCGCAGCACAAGCTGCACGACTTCATCGGGCGCACCACCACCACCCATCAGCGCCGATACCAGCACATTCGTGTCAAGCACAATTCGCAAGCGCCGCATTCATCCCTCGCGCATGCGTCGCTCTTTCCGCGTTTCGCGAATCTCCTCGTCAATCTCAGCCATCGTCATCGACGAGTTTCCATTGCGCCGTGCATCCGCCTGCAAACTGGCGAGCGCCAGCAGCGCACGACCTCGACGCCATGCGTCGAGCGTCGTGGCCGCATCACCATCTTCGACCGGAATCAGAATTGCCTTCGCTTCGCCATCCGCCATGAGTGTCAGCGGCTCTCCGGCAGCCAGACGCTCGTAGACGCGTCCCGGCGTGTTGCGAAGCTCTCGGTATGTAACTCGCTCGTCTGCCATGCGTAGCCTCCGTGTAGCGTGATTGGCTACATGGAAGCTACGCAATTGGCGTTGCCGAGTCAAATCGGCTGGCAGCTACTTCTTGCGCCGGCCCCAGGTTGGCAACGCAGGCTCCTTGCTCGCACGATCACTCGGCTTCGCCTGCATCAGGCGAAGCCCTTCCTGTACCGCTCGCTCGAGCTGCATGTCATGGCCCGCAATCACTTCCTTGGGCCAGTTCTCGACATCGATATCCGGCGCCACGCCTTCATTCTCTACCGCGAACTTGTCATCGCGCTCAAAGAAACCGAAGCGAGGAGCGATCATGGAACCACCATCGACAAACGGTGG
>JAYUWD010000274.1:0-4757 GCA_043753735.1 Gemmatimonadaceae bacterium | reverse complement strand
TTCACATCGTACACGGCAACGAATGCGTGATTTTCGCGATCGCTGACATACGCGATTTTTCTGCCGTCGGGGGACCAGCGCGGCGACCCGTTTCGTCCCCATTCACGAATGTACGGCACGCCGCCCGTGTCCATCGCGGTGAGCGGCCCGCCACGGGTAACGCGCGCTCGATAAATCTGGCCGTCCTTGGTGTAAAGCACGTACCGCCCATCGGGAGACAGTTCGGGCGAGGCGCCTTCTGCGACCCGCCATGCCGATCCCCCGGCCGACTTCACTGCCCATATCGCGCGCTCGGCCCCCGCCGCATCGTGCGACGGATTGGCAACCCACCCAAAGCGATTCGGCGCCGAGCCCCGCACAAAGACAATCACGGAACCGTCGTCCGAGATGTTGACGTCGGTGAGATCGGCACCATCATCTTCAAGAAAGTTCGTCAGCCTCACCGCAGCAAAACTTGGTGCAGCCGCCGTGTAGACGTTGCGCATGCCACGGTCGTACGCCATCCACGCGACGCGATCGACCTTGTGTGCGGAGACCAGCGTGAGGGGCGACGCAGGCGAAAGGAACTGCGCGACCGTCGGCCTGGATTGTGCACCGAGCGAGTATCCGGTTGCGGTCCCAAGCAACGCAACGGCAGCAACGGCGAATCTTAAACGTGACATGGACTGAGGCCTCTTCACAGGGAAATTGATGCGAGCAATATCCCGCCGTGCCCTGTGCGTCGCAACGGATTCCGCCCTGGTGCGATCGCCCTTGATGGACGAAGCCGTGTTCAACCGCATATTGAGGGTGATTGCACGCGCCCCCCAACTGGCACGACACCCTTTGCCGCCGAGATCCCGATGTGGCTGTTGATGCTGCCCCTGTTGATGCAGAGCCCGACCGCACGTCAGCTCCTTGAAGCTGAACACGCGCGCCGCGCCGATGTCTCCGTGCTGATGGCGGGAGTGAGGAGCAGCGACGCGCGAATCCAGCAGTTGGCGGTGCGTGCACTCGGGCGATTCGAACGTCCGTCGCTGCGCGACAGCATCGTGCCGCTGCTCAAGTCGAAGAGTGTCGATGTGCGGCGCGAAACGGTCAACGCACTCGGACAGATGAACGCGGCGTACGATTTTGCCGGGTTGCTGCCGAAGGAAACGAATGGGCGAGTCCGCGCCGTGATCTACGAAACAATGGGACGTGTGACGCCAACCGCGACCGGTACGGAGACGATTCTGACCACTGGTTTCGTCGATGCGGACACGCTCGTGCGAAACGGAGCTGCACGCGGAATGGAAGCGTTTATTCGCAAGCAAGGACGCTCACCAAAGGTCGCACCAACAACGATTGCCGCATTGCACCGAGCCGTTCGTGCAAATCGTTCGGCGGAATTGCGTCAACTTGCCTTGCTCGCGCTGATCGCAGCGGGCGACAGCGATTCCCCCACTTTGGCGATCGGGCTGCGCGATCCCAGCCCGCAGGTTCGTCGGCTCGCAGTGCTCGGCTCGCGTCAGTGGGTCGATGACCCATCGCCAATGGTGCGCTACCAGGCGCTTCGCGTCGCTGGTACGTGTGAACGCGCGATGGCAGCAGTGCACGACCGTAGCGAGCATGTGGTGCTCACAGCGATCGACATTTTGGGTGAACAGCAGTGCAACGCAACGACAGCCGCGCCGGTGCTGCAGATGGTGATCACCGACGGGACGACTTGGCGCATGCGCGCGCACGCGCTGGTTGCTCTGGCCAGGGTCGCCCCCGATCTCGCGCGCGCGTCGCTCGCTACGGCATCGACCGCGCCCATGTGGCAGGAGCGCGTGTACGCGGCTGCGGCCGCCCGGCTGATCAAGGAGAGCGACATACTCGCCAAACTCGCCTACGACAACGCACCGAACGTGGCGATCGCCGCGATGAGCTCGTTGGCTGATGCGCGGCGCGCACTCACCAGCGAGCATGCAGGGCTGGTGCTCGCCGGCGCAAACCAACTCAAGGGATCGCCGGAGCTCGCGTCTTCGCTGCCGCAACTCCGCGCTGCCGCGCAGCGCCTGCGTTCGGCCAACCGCTCGACCTTTCGCGACCCTCTCATCGCCATCACGGAACGTCTGCGTGAGGCGGGAGACAGTGTGCCACTGCCAAGCGTCACGGACTTTCCGATCGAGCCGCTCCCCCCGGATTCGCTCATGCGCGCGCTTGAAGGCGCGACCGTGCGCATGCGTTTGCGCGGGCTTGGAATCATCACCCTTGAACTACTCCCCAACGAGGCTCCGCTCACAGTCGCGACGTTCGTGCAGCTCGCGGAATCGGGGAAATTCACGGGCCTTACTTTCCATCGCATCGTGTCGAACTTCGTCATTCAGGGCGGGAGCCCGGGCGCGGACGAATACGACGGCGTCTCCGCCGGATTCATGCGCGACGAGGTCGGGCTGGCCCGAAATGCCCGCGGATCACTCGGCATTTCGACACGCGGTCGCGATACTGGTGACGGACAGATCTACGTGAATCTGGTCGACAATTTCCGACTCGATCACGATTATACCGTGTTCGCGCGCGTTACAAGCGGTCTCGATTTGATCGACCGCGTGCAAGAGGGGGATGGTATACAGTCGGTTGAAGTAGTGCGGAGAAAGGGGGCAAGGCCGCGATGATCGCGCTCCGGACGTGCATAAAACGCATGCATTCGCGACGACTATCAGCCCGGTTCGGCGATCGATCTGAGTGGACCTTGCGTCGGCAGGCAAAAAGTGTGACGCGGCGGCTCGTGGAATCCCTTGCATCGCTCATCCGAATTCCGGCCCGCCAATTCGAAACGCCGGGCGCCCTCCAATTCGCCGTGAGGTCAACCCTCGGTTTGAGACTGGTTCGCACGCGGTAGTCGTCACGTTTCGCGTACCTAACGCATACGTCACAGACCACGTGCGTTCATGGATGGCCTACGAGCCTTCCGGGAGCGCGCGAGTCGCATCGATCGTGCGCGAGGCGATGCTCTCCATCTGCGCTGCGCGCGTTCGCGCCCAGCGCGGCAATTGAAACCCAATGGCGGCCCACGAACCAATGCCAAAGAGCGCGAGTAGCGACGGGACCAGTACGCCACCTGCGGCGATACCGCCCCCCCGCAAAATCATCAGCTCCCAGATGCTGAGTGCCGTCGCGAGCGCAACGCCGCCGAGGAGCACGCGGACCGCGACGTCGCCCTTTCTTGTCATGAGCCGCAAACGGTGTCCGTTGGCACTCGGCTCGAGCAGCGCTTGCAAATTGCCGTTGCTCCATTGACGGAAGGATCCATCGCGTTGGAGACGTCCCCGCACTTCAAACGTCTCGCGCAGCGTGACGACGATACGATCCCATTCATCGTCGGAGACGGTGCGGCCAAATTCGATCGTGCGCGATACGCCGACTGGAAGACCGAGCCACGTGCGCTGTTGCGTGGGTACCAGATCGCCGCGCGCGACTGCGCTCGCGGCACGCGCGACAAACTCGGGCGCTATCCCGACTTCGGTACCGATGTCCTGCAACTGCTCGAGCGTCAACCCGTCGCCGCTGGTCGTCGAGAGTGCGGTCGATGTTGCATCCTGCGCTTTTTCCTGAGCCGCTCCGGCGTGCTCGAGGATCAGCGCAATTTCACTTTCGCTATACCGTCTGGTCGTGGTCACGAAATACCGTTCCTGTTAAATGGATTGGTCATGCCACTGTTATCTACGTACATTCGCACGGCGCCGTTTCTGACTACAGCGACTTTTTGAAGCGATAGCTGCTTTTCTCGTACCCCAGCCGTTCATAGAACGCGTGCGCCGGCGTGCGGTTCTGGTTGCTGGTCACTTCAATTAATGCGCAACCCCGCGCGGCCAGGCGACGCTCGGCCTCCTCGACCAGCGCCCGACCGACCTCAAGCCCGCGGGCGTTTTCGGTGACGACCATCGCCGTGATTCGGCCGAAACCGGTTGGGCGATGGAGCACCGGCGTGACATGGATGGTGACGAGTCCAAGTGCCCGCGTATCGTCGAACGCGAGGATGGCGACCTCGCCAGAGCGCACGAACGCCTCGAGCCGATTGGCCATGACGTCGACTGATGAGGGATACCCCAACTCACCGAGCAAGTCGGCGACGACCTGAGCGTCGCGCCGGGTAGCGTCACAAAGGTGGAGGCCTGTTGCGCGGGCCGGAGCGGGTCGCTCCCGGTGGGTGGCGTTGGCATGGCGGCCTGGATGGGATGAGAAAGCGGCCAAATACCACACTTGAGGTGGTACGAGTGCCACAGTTTCGTAAATATCGCCCCAAATCGCATGGAATGCATTTGTAGCTTTGAGTCAGCTTAACAGTATGAAAGGAAACGAGTTAGGCGTAGACAGACTCAACTACAGGAATGTGGCATCGACCTTGCCAGACTCGTCCGTAACTCCAATTCGGAATTTCGAAATGCTTCGTCGTCTCGTCGCCAGCGCTGTTGCAGGACTGCTTCTGACTTCTCCGTCGATCGTTTCGGCGCAGTCCTGCCGCACGATGGTTGGAAACATTGTTCTGAATTGCAGTTTCGAACTTGGCATCGTCAAGAACGGTGCAGACTACCCAAACGCGACTGTTTCGAACTGGACACCGCTTGGCAACGCGACGAGTGGCACCTTCGAACGGTGGACTAACTCGTTCAACGGTTTCGCAGCCCAGGACGGCAACAGCCTTCTTGAACTGCAGGTAAACAGCCCCACCGCGATTCAACAGATCTTGGCCACGACGGCCAGCATGCAATACACCGTCACCTTCTGGGCGGCCAATCGCCCGCGCGACG
>JAYUWD010000273.1:0-4776 GCA_043753735.1 Gemmatimonadaceae bacterium | reverse complement strand
TGCCCGAAGCCGCAGACGAGGCGCTGGCGCCACTGCGCGATTGTTTGATCGCCGATGGACTTGTGCCGTCTGCCGCATCCATGGAAGCGCTGCGACTGCTCGGTTCGTCAAAGACCGATGCGCATTTGAAAGGCGTGCCGGGGCTGGCCGCTGCTGTCGCTGCATCGAGCGACGCTCTGCGTGCGGCAGGTTTCACACCGGCGCGTTTCGAATCCGAAGTGCGCTACCGCTGGATCGGTGAAGTCACGGGTCGCACGGTCGCGCGACGGGTGAATCCCGGCCGCTCTCTCAGCGATCGCATCGACGCGATTGCGCTGCACCGCGTCTACGGTCCGATGCTATTTCTGCTGGTGATGGTGCTCGTGTTTCAATCGGTGTTCTCGTGGGCGACACCGCTGATGGACGCGATCGAGACCGTGATCGGCGCAGCAGGGCGTACGGTTGGCGCGCTGCTCCCGGCAGGTGACCTGCGCAGTCTTGTTGTGGACGGTGTTTTTGGCGGCGTTGGGTCCGTGCTGGTGTTCTTGCCCCAGATCGCGATTCTCTTCACCGCGATCGGCGTCCTGGAACACTCGGGTTACATGTCGCGCGCAGCATACCTGATGGATCGCGTGATGCGACGCGTCGGACTGCACGGCAAAAGCTTCATCCCGATGTTGTCCGGCTACGCATGCGCGGTGCCCGGCATCATGGCCACTCGTACGATCGAAGATCCGAAAGACCGACTGGCGACGATCATGGTCGTTCCGTTGATGAGCTGCTCCGCGCGACTGCCCGTATACACGTTGCTGATCGGCGCATTCGTGCCACCAATTTCGTTGATTCCGGGTGTATCGCTGCAAGGCATGACGATGCTGGTCATGTATCTACTCGGCACCTTCGTTGCACTTGGGATTGCAGCGATCTTCAAGCGCACGCTGCTCAAGGGCCCGGTACGCCCGATGATTCTCGAACTGCCGCCGTTTCGCTGGCCGAGTCCGCGATCGCTGGCCATTTCGGTGGCGCAGCGTTGCCAGCTGTTTTTGCGACGGGCCGGCACGGTCATTCTTGCACTGAGCATCGTGCTCTGGGCGTTGGCAACCTATCCGAAGGGTCAGGTGGACACGTCACTACCGATCGCCGCGCAGCAGGAGCGGCAGCTCGAGCATTCGATCCTGGGCCACATCGGCCACGGCATCGAACCATTCGTGCGACCGTTGGGGTATGATTGGAAGATCGGTGTGTCCATCGCGGCGAGTTTCGCCGCTCGCGAAGTGTTTGTCTCCACGATGGGCACCATTTACGGCGTGGGTGACAGGGGTGGCGATGACTCGGCATTGCAGACGCAACTGAGGCAGGAACGCAACGCGGTCACCGGCAAGCCGGCGTACACCCCGCTGATCGCGGTCGGTCTGATGGTGTTCTATGTGTTCGCACTGATGTGCATGAGCACCATCGCTGTCACGGTGCGCGAAGCTGGTGGTGGTCGCATTGGCTGGAGCTGGGCAGCGCTGCAGTTTGGATACATGCTTGGACTCGCGTACGGTTCTGCGTGGCTTGTCTACGCGGGTGGGAAGGCGTTGGGCTTCGGAGGTTGAGCATGGATTTAATCATCGTCGGCACGATCGTACTCGCCGCAATCGCATTCATTGCGCATCGGGCGTGGCGCTCGGTGCTCGCGGCTCGGAAGCCCAAGAGTGGATGCGGCGACGACTGCGGTTGCGGGCATTAGCAAACCGCGCACTTCGTTACTCGTTGCTACAGCTGCAAACGGCAGCGTCCCCAAGCGTCGTCGGCCGCAGTGAAAACCTCGCGCAGCGCGCCAACCCATCGGCGCCAATCGACGAACAGCGTATCGGACGCACTGCCGCTGAGTGTATCGGCCGCCAATGCGAGTCGTGCGAAGGCGACAAACATCCCTTCCGACTCTTCCTCGAGTGCGGCCTCAATTGCGCGTTGACGAGCGATATCGCCGGGCGCAGTGAGTGCCGCAATCTCCTGCATTGCACCTTCCATCGCTCGCGCCAAGTCGCCGGCATCGATCAGTGCGACCTGACGCTTGGCATCCGTAACTCCATGCACGGCTCGACGCGCAGCCAGTAGCGGCGCGAACCAGGCGTCATGCGCGGCGCCCGGCGTCCCACGAACAGAGCCAAGTGAGCGAAGACCGCGGGTGAGCTCGGGCATGGTGCAGCCCCGCTCGACGAGTTGCAATGCAAGGGCGCGCAGCGATTCATCGCCGGAAAGTTCGAGCACGTCACCGCTCGCGAGATAGAGCAAGAGCTGGGATGCACTGTGTGCAACGCCATCGAGTCCGTCGAGTGTCAAACGCCACGGTGTTGCATTCGCCCACGTAAGCACGACCGCCTCGCTCTCGAGCGAGACGTCGGCCAGAGCGTTGATTTCACGCCCGCGCACGATCCCGACCACACGCACTGACGAGCGCGCGGGTACCAGATCTGTCGTCATCGCGCTTTCGCGTTGGTGTGGTCAGGGCGTTCGTACATTTGCCACCTCGATTGCGCTCAAGTCGCACTCAGCTGAGAATGGCCGCAAGCACGGCGTCGGTATCTTCGAGTGTCGCAAAGACGGCGTGCGGATCGTGCGACGCCAGCTCATCAACCCCGTAGCGACCCGTTGCGACACCGATGGCTCGCACACCGAGCGAACGACCGCAGTGAATGTCGGCCGGCGTGTCACCGATGATGATCATCCGATCGCCTTTCAGGTCGAGTCCCATCAGCTCGCGCGCGCGCCGCTGTGCAACCGCTGGCAACTGCGGCCGCTCTTCATGATCGGAACCGAATGCGTTCACGCGAAAACGATCGAACGCGAGCCCCACAGCGCGCAGCTTGTGACGCGCGCCCTGTTCGATATTGCCGGTCAACAATCCGAGCTCCGTACTTTCATGCGCTTCCAGCGCGTCGAGCAGCGGATGCACCCCCGCGCACAAACGCGCCGCGCTCGCATCGCCTTCAAGTTCGGCCTGCAGCCGACCGATATATGCTGCGAATACGTCGTCCATGCGGGCGGTGATCGTTGCATCGTCGAAGCCTGCCGCCCGCATCTGGTCGCGCGCGATCTGTTGATCGGTCTTTCCGTCGTAGCGATACGACGGGTCGCCGGCAGCGCCGAACAGCTCCGTCAGTGCGCCCTCCATCGATCGACGTCCCGCGCCATCAGTCCAGAGCAACGTACCATCGATATCAAAGAGAACAAGCTTCACGCGCTTTCCGGAATCGGGGGGGGCTGGACGACACGACCGACGCGCGCCGTGCGAGACATGAGCAAACCGCCCATGATGAAGGCAGCGCCAAGTAACTGCGGGCCCGTGGGACGTTCGGCCAGCATAAACGATGCAACCGCAAGTGCGATGATCGGCTGCAAATTGCTGTACATCGACGTGCGTGTCGCGCCGAGTATGCGCATGCCCCGATAATACAGCATATAGGCGATGATCATCGCGCCAAAACTCGCATAGAACACCGCACCCCAGGCGTCGAGACCGATGCTCTTCCAGTCGGTGCTCGCCAGCCCGGGGATCGCTGCGATAACACAAACAACGGCGCCACTGGCGGTGGTGATCGCCGTGAGATGCAATGGATTCACAGTCTTCGTGTACGGCTGCAAGAGCACCGTGTAGATCGCCCACGTGATTGCGCCGAGTGCAATCAATCCGGCGCCATACAGGGCGGTATCGCCAGTATCGACGCCGTGCGCGCTGCCTACGACACACGCGACACCGATCAGCTGCAATCCAATACCGGCCCAACCTCGCGGTGGCATCCTTTCGCGACCAAGTAACTGCGAGATGATCGCGATCCACGCCGGTCCGGCGGCAACGAGCAGCGCAGCAATACCCGCGCGAGTACGTGAAATGCCAGCAAGAAAGAGCAGTTGGTAAAAGCCGTTGCCTATGACGCCCAACCATGCCAGCGCGATGATTTCGCGGCGTGACGGCCACGGGGTCGATCGAATCACTGCGGCTACCGCCATCAACACGATCGCGGCCAGCGCGACGCGGATGCCGCCGAACGTGAGCGAGTCGAAGGCCTTCAATCCGACCTTCACGACACTGAAATTCACCCCCCAAATGAGCGCCATGAAAATCAGTCCGACATCGGTTATCCCGAACGGAGCGTGATGATGCGCGTCCGGTGAATCGGCTGGTTGTAGATGGGCGGCAATTGGAGACGTGACGGATGGCATCCCGGAATTTAGCAGAGTGCTGAGCCCCTTCGGCATCAGCATGCCGCGCGGTGTAATTTTCGTTCCATGCATGTTTCCTTCTCGCTCTTTGCGGACGCTGCCAACCTTTCACAGGAAGGCAAGCTCAATATCCTCGGCGTCTTTGACGCCGTACACGTCGGGCAGTTTCCCGCCCTACATCCGCGGGCGACTTTCGTCGTGCGCCTCAAAGCCGAACCACAAGACGTGGGCAAACACGAGCTGACGCTGCGGTGGATCAACCCACGCGGCAATGAGCTCTGGTCATCATCAGCTGAGTTGGTAATCAACGCCGCGCCCGGTCAGCTCGGCGAGATGGACATGCCAGTCATCATCCAGCTCGATCTGCCGCTCGATGTAGTCGGCGACTTCATGATGTACGTTGAGCTGGACGGTACACGCCACGCCGGTGCGACGTTGCATGTTCGCGGTGGTGCGCCACCGACTGTTCCCGCTCCCGCCGGACAGTTGCTCAGCTGAGCACGCGTTTCACGCCGACGCACTGCACGCGCAATCGCGCGACGTAGTCGTCGGCGGTGTCCATCTGCTCAATTGAAATACCGCCGCGGC
>JAYUWD010000272.1:0-4807 GCA_043753735.1 Gemmatimonadaceae bacterium | reverse complement strand
CTGCGCATGGACGGCGCGGCGTCCTCGACGAGTTGATCGACGATGTGATGGCGCCGCTGCTCCTGTCGCGCACGCCCGCGCCCATGTCGACCCATGTCATGCCAGCCGATTCCCGCTACCGCGTGATCGAGCGGCTTGGGGGTGGCGGTATGGGCGTGGTGTATCGCGCCCGCGATGAACGGCTCGATCGTGATATCGCGCTCAAGTTTCTGTCGGCGCATTTGAGCGCGGATCCGACCGCCAAGAAACGCTTTCTGATCGAGGCGCGCGCCGCCGCGGCAATCGAACATCCCAACATCTGCACCGTCCACGAGATCGGTGACACCGCCGATGGACTGCTCTACATCGTGATGGCGTGCTACGATGGCGAAACGCTGGATCGTCGCATTGCCCGTGGCCCGCTCCCGTTTGCCGACGCGCTGCGCTTCGCTGGCGACATCGCGCGCGGACTGGCCAAGGCGCACGAGCGAGGCATCGTCCATCGCGACATCAAACCGGCCAACGTGATGATCACGGATGATGGCCATGTCAAAATTCTCGACTTTGGCATTGCCAAGCTCGCGGATGTGGTCAGCACGCAAACGGTCGGCGCGATCGGTACCGCGGCGTACATGAGCCCCGAACAGGCCTTCGGTGAATCGGTCGATCATCGGACCGATATCTGGTCGTTGGGAGTAGTGTTCTATGAAATGATCGCCGGCGTGCGCCCGTTTCGCGGACGCGGTGATCAAGCGGTGCTCGTGTCGGCGCTCACCGCCGACCCTGAGCCACTCGCAACTCTGCGCCCTGACGTACCGGCCGACATCGAGCAGCTGATCCGCCGCATGCTCTCCAAACGCCCGGTTGATCGCGTTTCCAATGCCGCCGAGTTGATCGCGGCGATCGCCTCGTGCGCGAGCGCCGCGGGGGCGGCGAGTGTGGCGGCCGTCGTCGCGGCGGGAAGCGGCGAACGGGAGCGCGAAGACGCGGCGCGCCGCAACAGCGCGCTCACCCGGGGAGGTGAACGCCGCCAGGTCACCGTGGTGGCCTGCACCATCGAGGGGCAGGATGCGCTGGTCGAACACCTCGACGCCGATGAGTCGGAGCGGGTCATTACTCGGCTCCACCAGGCGGCGGCCGAGTCGGCGACTCAAAATGGCGGCATCATCAATCAGTTTGCCGGAGACGATCTGGTGATGCTGTTTGGTGTGCCCACCACGCACGAAGACGACGCCCTGCGCGGCGCTCGCGCGGCGCTTGCCCTGCGCGAGCGGGTTGCCGAGGTGGCTGCGACGCTCATTCCCAAACTGTCGGGTTCGTTGCGTCTGCGCGCCGGTATTCATGTGGGTCCCGTCGTGGCGCAGCGCCTTCGCAGTGGCGATCGTCGCTTTCGCATCAGCGGCGCGCCGGCCGATATGGCCACGCGGCTGGCAGCTGCAGCTGAGTCCGACACGATACTGGTGAGTCCCGAGCTCCGTCGACTCGTCACGGCGTACATCGACACCGAACCGTCGTCGGCCGTCGTACTGCCGGGCGACACCACCCCCGCGACGCCACATCAACTTTTGCATGTCTCCAAGCCGCGGTTGCGCTCTGAAAGCGCGGCGCGATCGCAAGGCACACCGTTTGTCGGTCGCGCCCGCGAGCGCGCAATGCTTGTCGAGCACGTCGAGGATGCATGCGCCGGACGGGGGCGTTTCACGGTGCTCGTGGGCGAAGCGGGGGCAGGGAAGAGCCGGCTTCTGAGCGAACTGCGCGACATCGCCGCGGGACAATCGCTGCGCATCATCGCTGGTCGCTGTGATGCGTACGGTGGGAGCACGCCGTTTCTCCCATTCGTTGACGCCGCGCACGATGTGCTGGGGCTGGCGCAGGATCCGTCCAAGGAGCTGTCCACCCCGGAACGCCACGAGGCGGCCGTTGCCGCAGTGCGTGCCATCGATCGAGCGCTCGAAAAGTATCTGCCGTTCTATCTCACCCTGCTGGCGATTCCGAGCGAGGCGCACCCGATACCGGAGGCACTGCGAGGAGAGCGTTTTCAGGGCGCGATGCTGGAGGCGATCGCCGCGCTCTATACACTCGGATCCCGTCCCACTCCCACTCTCCTGCTGCTCGAGGATTGGCATTGGGCCGACGAGGCCTCGCGTGCGGCCTTGCGCCAGCTCGCTGAGGTCGTGCCCGCTTTCCCGTTGCTCTTGGTCGTCACGTCGCGCCCGGACAGCACGAGTGAATGGGGCAGCGCCGAGCATCAAACACTTCTGTACTTGTCGCCTCTCGATGGCGTCGCCTCGGCCGCGATCGCGCTCGCCGTATTCGGCGCAGAGCGCATGTCGGCGTCGCTGGGGGCGCGATTGCATGAACGCACGGGTGGGAATCCGTTCTTCCTCGAAGAGCTGTGCGAGGCGCTGCGGGAAGACGGCAGCGTGACGGTTCGCGACGGCGAGGTCGTAGCAGCGGCCGACTCTGACACGCTGCATGTCCCTGAGACCGTTCAGGGCGTTCTGCGCGCCCGTATGGACCGACTCGACGACGAAGCGGCGGAAGTGCTGCGCGTGGCCGCCGTCATCGGACGGGAGTTCGCGCGCGGCGTGTTGGAGGACGTCGTCGAGGCGCCCACGGATCTCATGCGCTCGCTGGAGCGACTCAAGTCGTCCGGACTTGTGCAGCAGATCGCCGTGGTGCCCGAGCCGACGTTTCGCTTCAAGCACGCGCTCACGGAAGAAGTGGCGTACGACAGTTTGCTGGAACATCAGCGCGCCACGCTGCACGACGCCGTCGGTCGTGCGATCGAAAAACGCTACGCGGTGCGCATCGAGGAACATGTCGAGCGGCTCGCGCATCACTTCAGTCGCGCTGACGCATGGGCGGATGCGGTGCGCTACGGCATGCAGTCGGCCGATCGCGCCATGGGGTTGAGTCAGAATGCCGACGCATTGCAAACACTCGAGCGCGTGGAATCATGGGTACGACGACTGCCTGACGATGAGGCACGTCGCGAGCTCCTGGCCGATACCCTCCTGCGGCAGGAGCGGCTGAGCGAGATGCTCGGATTGCGCGCGCGCCAGCTCGCGATCGTGGACGCGCTGATCACGCTGCTCGCGCCTTTCGGTCCATCGGACCGACTCGCGCAGGTGTACCTGCGTCAGGGCGACGCGTACACGTTGTTGCAGCGGTTTGAAGCCGCCGATCGTGCGTTGGAAACGGCGCTACGGATTTCCCGTGAGCGCGTGGATCTGCAAGGCGAACGAAAGGCGCTCCGCAGCATCGCGTTCCTGCGCTCCTACGAAGGACGTCATGAAGAAGCGCTCGAGAAGATCGAAGCGGTGCTCGCGCTTGGGCGCGCGGCGGGCGATACGCGCGCTCAAGCTGGTGATCTGGCCACCATGGGCAACACGCTGCGCGCGCTTGGGCAGTTGGAACGCGCCTTGGCGGTGCTCGACGCGGCGCTCGCACGCACGCAAGCGAGCGATCATCCCGCGCGCTACGGTGCACTGCTCAACGTGATGGGGACCATTCACCGCGAGCTTGGCAATCTCGATACGGCGCTTGAATTCTTTCGTCGCACCGAGGCCTATCTCACGATCACGGTTTATGCCTCGTTCACGCAAACCTCGGTCGCGCACATTCAACTGCAGCAGGGACGGGTCGAGGAGGCACTCGACACGTATCGGGAAGCACTGCTGATGAACCGAGCAGCAAGCAACGTCGAGGGCATTGCACTCGGGTGCGGCTCGTTGGGTGATGTGCTGGTAGGACTGAGCCGTCACGACGAAGCGGTGCCGTATCTGCATGAATCGGCCACGCTGTTTGCGCAGATCGAAGATTATCGAAACCAGGCGTTGATGTGGCGGCGTCTGGCCGGTGCATACGAACAGATTGGTGCGCATGAGGAGGCACAGGCGACATGGGTGCGACTCCGCGATCTCAATCGGGAGCGGACGGAGCTTTCGTGCGAGGCGGAGGCAGTCGAGGGGATCGCGCGCGCCGAACGTTCGCTGGACGGGAAGCCGGAAGCCGTCGTGCTCCGATATCACGAGGCGCGCGCGCTGGCCATTCGCCACGGCGATCGCGCTCGCGAACTGGCCATCTGCAACGCGCTTGGCATCGTGCACTGGCAACGCGGCGCTTACGCAGATGCGGTGCGTGAGTACGAGTCAGCGCTGCGCATTTGCCGCGAGACCGCCGACCGCGTGCACGAGGGGTTGGTTCTGAACAGCCTCGGTGCGTCGCTCAACAAGCTTTCTCGCTGGGATGAAGCGCGGACCACACTCACCGACGCCGTTCGCGTCAATACCGAGAGCGGCGAACAACAGCTGCTGGGGCACGCGCTCTCGGCGCTGGCCGACGTCTGCATCGGCCGTGAGCGCTTTGCCGAAGCGCTCGACTACCTGCGGTCTGCGATGGACATCCGGCGTGGCCTCGGCGATCGTCGCGGCGAAGGCTGGTTGTACGACAAAATGGCGCGCGCGTACCGCGCCGTGGGGAATGACACGGACGCAGCGACGGCAACGCACATGGCGGAGCGCATCGCACAAGAAGTCGGTTCACTTACACACTGAGGCACCATGCCGCACTACATCATCGAGCGCAATGTCGGATCCCTCACCGCCGACCAGCTCACCGCTGCCGGACGCATGTCCAACTCCGTGTTGGCGGACATGCCCGAAGTGGTGTGGGTCAAGAGCTACGTGTCGGACGCCGAAGGCAAGATCTACTGCGAGTACATCGCGCCGAATTCCGAAGCAGTACTCGAGCACGCGCGCCGCAGCGGTATTCCGGCGCACAAGATTTCCGAGGTGTCGCTGGAAATCAATCCGGCAATGTTCAT
>JAYUWD010000271.1:0-4808 GCA_043753735.1 Gemmatimonadaceae bacterium | reverse complement strand
AGTTGACCAATATTGGAACGATCGATGCGAACGGCATGGAAGTCAGCCTGCGGGGCACGGCGATTCGCAAGGCGAGCAGCTCGCTGGAGTTATTCGCGAATGCGGCCTATCTCAAGCAAACGCTTACGAGCCTTGGTGGTGCGCCCGCGATTCGTGTCTCCGGTGGCTATGCGCGGTACCGGGTCTATCTCAAGGCGGGCGATCCCCTCGGGTCCATCTACGAGCCGCGACTGGCTGCGTCCTGCGGTGCGAGCGGTCCGGTGAACAACAAACTTGGGAAGCCGATCACCTGTTACACCGCCAGCGAGCTTCCAATCAACTTCAACGGTCGCGGTTCCGCGGCGACTGCTGCAGAAATGCTGGCCTACTTCGCACTTCCGCGCGACATCCAGAGTTCGGCGGTGCAGAACGTGTTGCAGCCCCTGCTCGCCGACTACGACGGCAGCAATATCCTCTTCGAGCAGAACGTGGGCACGAACATCCCGAAGTGGACCGGCGCCTTTGGTGGTACGTATTCATTCGCACGGCATTGGAAAATTCAGAGCACATTGGAGTATCGAACGGGCTACAAAGTCCAGAATCTCACTGACGGATTTCGACTCTCGCAGCACCCATCCATCGGCTCGAATCGCAAGGAGTTTTCAGACGTGCAGTCGGTAATGCAGAATCCGGCCAGCACCCCTGAGCAGCGTGTGGCCGCGGCGACGACGTACATCACGCAGTACCGCCGACTCCTCGAGCCCGGGCTCAATCAAGCGCAAGACGGATCATTTTTGCGCTGGCGCGAACTTGCCGTCACGTACGATTTGGGCAGCAGCATGGCGCGGCGAGTTGGCTTCAAGACCGCGGCCGTGACGCTCGCCGGTCGTAACATCCTGATGTGGACCAAGTACCCAGGATTGGACCCCGAGTCGAACGAAAACGGACGCGGGTCGGTTGGCACCCTTGCCGACAACTTCCAGAACGCCACCGACGGATTCGGATTGCCGATTCCACGTCGTGTGTCGCTCGCGCTGAACTTTGGCTTCTAACCGAGACCACCACGCAATGTCTATCGGAAACTCGATCACGGGTGTGACGTCTCGCCGCCGTCGATGCACAGCGACTGTTTTAGCGATCGGTGCAATCTCACTGTCGTCTTGCCAACTCTTTTCCACGGAAGTGAAAAACCCCAATGCGGTCACCGAAGACGCGATTGCAACAGCGTCTTCAGCGGCGTCATCGCTGGTGACCGGGTTGTACGGCGCGGTGAACGCCGCGGGGAACCAGCTTGTTGGCACCGTTGGTGCCGCCTCGGACGAGCTCACGTGGGTGGGGTCGCGTGAGTATTGGAACCTGCTCGACGTGGGCGACGTGGGCGACCCGCTCAACGAGTATACCGACGGACAGTTTCCGTATGTCGCCCAGGCGCGCTGGTTGGGCAACTACGTGTTGCCCAAGCTTGAGGAATACGACAAAGCCAATTCGCTGCGTAATCGGGCCGATCTGGCACAGGCATACTTCCTCACCGCCACCGTTTACACCATGATCGGCGAATCGTACGAGGATTTCGTCATCTCGTCCGATCGCATTGTCAACGGGGCACCCATCGGTGACGTGAACATGCGCATCATGTTCGATTCTGCGGTGACGTACCTCAACAAGGGACTGGTGGTCGCGCAGGCGCTCAACAACACCCCGCTGCAGGCGCGGATTCTCGGGCTGCGCGCACGCACCAAGTTCTCGCGCGCGGTCTGGACATCGCTGCGTGCGCCGAGAGGGTTTCCGTCACAGCCACTCATCAACGACGTTGGGGCGAACGCCGATGCCACGGCAGCGTTGGTCGCCATGGGTGCGAACTCGTTCCGCTACAGGTTCGATGTCGTCACGCAAAACAATGGCGGCTACTTTTCGACGGGCGGCGAAATGAATTCGCGGCTCGAGATCCGAGCGGGGTCGCGATACATCAACACGACAAGCGCCGGCACGCGGCCTTTGGACGGTATCGTCGGAATCAAGTTGCTCGATCCAGTGACCGGCCAAGCGGATCCTGCTACCGCAGCCAACATCGATGAATGCTGCCGTTTGGCATCCACGGTGAACGTCGGCTGGACCGTTACGTCGGCCAAGGAAATGCAGTTGATCCTCGCTGAAGCGGCGCTGGCAACCAACAACACGGCGGAGTTCACGACGCGCATCAACGCGGTCCGAGCAGTGAACGCCCTCCCCGCGTGGACGGGAACGCCGTCGGCCAACGAGATGCTGATCCACGAGCGCGCCGTATCGCTCTTTCTTCAAGGGCGCCGTCTGAACGATCATTATCGCTTCCAGATTCGTGCGGATAAGTGGGTTGCCACACGCGGGCTCAAGCCGTGCTTCTTCCCCATCTCGTACAACGAACGGCAGCAGAACCCATTGACACCTCAGCCAGCGTCGGATCGTCCAACGGCGTGTCAGTAAACAACGAGCGCTCGATGCGGAGCAAAAACGACCGGCCACGGAGATTCGTGGCCGGTCGTTCTGCCGCAGTATCAGTGTTGTTGCTCACCGCGTGGTCGCTGGTGGGTTGCTACGCGTTGGTGCCCGTGACCACGGCGACCCCGGTGACAGATAGCCGCACCGTTCGGGTGGTGTTGACCGCCGCAGGAACGGTGTCGCTCCAACAGGCCCTCGGAAGCAATGTGAAGGAGATCGAGGGTATCGTCACCCGTAGCAATGCCGACACGCTGATCTTTGCGGTGGCCGAGACGCTGACGGGTGCAAACCAGCGATTTGTTTCACATGGCGACACGGTGGCGGTGGCGCGGCCGCTCGTCGAGTCGATGTCCGTCCAGCAGTACTCGCGAAAGCGCAGCATCGGTCTGGTGCTCGGCATCGCGTTGCTTGTCGTGTTGACTATCGTGGGAATCACGACTGGTACCAGCGGCGTAAGTGGTACTGGACAGCCGGCTCCGCCTCAACCGTAACGGCTGGAGTCGCGAGCACACGCGAGTCCACGAAACCCGCGACAGCTCCAACCGATCCCGCATCCCCTGTCATCATTTCCCCAGCCGAACCGTAGTATTAGGGGTTGGTCGCGTCGTAAACGTCACCCAATCCGTCCATGAAGAAGTCAGCCCATATACAGCTGCTGTTCCTGAATTCGCTCGTACTCAGCGCCGTTGCCTGCGACAATGCGCAGCCGACCGTCGATCCGTGCAACCAGCAGACGTTCAGTCAGCGAGCGTGTGACGTCGCCATCCAGAATCGCGGCTACCACTACCACGGCGCCTGGATTCCGATGATCTACCCCAGCCCGTATCCGTTCTACCTCGGCGGCTACAACAGCTACGTCGCGCGCGGAGGCACCGTGTATTCCGCGCCGATGTCGAGCTATGCGCAGCAGTATCGCTCACTCGACGCGCGAGCCAATGCATACGCAGGCGTGGTCGCACCGCGCGGAACGTCGCTGTCGCCATCGCGCATGTCGGCCATCACCTCTCGCCCCGCGGCGATTGGCGGCGCGCGCAATGGTGCCACCGTGAGTCGAGGCGGATTTGGCTCGATTGGCGCTGGTCGCTCCTCGTTCGGAGGCTGAACCATGTCGCACAGCTCTGCTCGAACGCTCGCGATCGGCGCGTTGCTCGCGCTTGGCGCGTGCACCAGCGCCCAGGAAAAGCAACGCCGGTCAACGGCGTTGATGGTCGAACAGGCCAAGGCAGACGCCGCCGCTGAATCCACTTTCGTTCAGGACTCGCTCAAGCTCATGGCGTCGATCACCGTCGACACCGTCGAAATCGTGGTGTCTGTTCCGCGTGCTGCCACCGATGCGGACGGCAACAGTTGGGCGGACACCATCTACAAGGCAATCACACGTGGCGGCGCATCGTGCGTCGTCGATACGATCAAATCAAAGCAGCTGACGGCGGGCGACACGCTGTCCTGCCAGTGGGAAAAGGGACAATGAAACGCATCGTGAATCCGGTTCGCGACGATTGGCAGCGAAAGGTCGAAAGCATTGGACTGGCCTGGCACTCGGCCAAGGGTGCCTACTGGAACGAGGCCGCGTACTACTCGTTCACGATGGACGAAGTGCTCAAGCTTGAAGACGCCACCAACAAGCTGCACGGCATGTGTCTCAAAGCCGCCCAGCACATCATCGACCAGAAGCTGTTCGACAAGCTGCACATCCCGGCGCGCGTTGTGCCGCTGATCCAGGCCGCGTGGGAACAGGAACCACCGTCGCTGTACGGTCGATTTGATCTTGCGTACGACGGCATGGGTCCGCCCAAGATGCTCGAGTACAACGCCGACACGCCGACTTCGCTGGTGGAAGCGTCGCTCGCGCAGTGGTTTTGGCTGCAGGATGTGTTTCCCAACAAGGACCAGTTCAACTCACTGCACGAACGACTCATCGAGCATTGGAAGGCGCTCAAACCGTACGTGCAAGGCGAACGGCTGCATTTTGCCGGCATGGACGATATCGAAGACGGCATGACGATCGCGTATCTCCGCGACACGGCGGAACAGGCGGGGCTCACCTGCGACACGCTCACCATCTCGCAGATCGGTATCACGTCGGACGGCTTCTTCACCGATCTCAATGATCAGGTCATCGAGTCGATGTTCAAGTTGTATCCGTGGGAGTGGATCGTGCACGAGGACGAGCGCTTCGTACAGGGATTGCTGTCGCGCGGTACTGACATGCAGTGGATCGAGCCGGTGTGGAAGATGCTCCTCTCCAACAAGGGGCTGCTCGCCGTGCTCTGGGATCTCTTTCCCGACAGCCCGTATCTGCTGCCAGCGTCGTTCGATGTGGCGGACACGCTCACCTGGGACGCCTACGTCAC
>JAYUWD010000270.1:0-4837 GCA_043753735.1 Gemmatimonadaceae bacterium | reverse complement strand
CGCCGATGTCCCCTCGCCGTTGCATGATCCCCGCATTGTCATTCGCTGTGACTGTGGTTGCTGCCGCGTCGCTTTCTGCGCAAACCGTCACAAATGTCCAGTACGTCAATGGCCTGGCTGTGCCGGGTAACACCGAAGGGCTGGCGGGGCTGAATTCGACGTACAATCGCCTCGGCATGTTTTCGGACATTTATTACGACCGAAACCGCGACGAATGGTGGGGAGTAGCTGACCGCGGACCGGGCGGCGGCGTCCTGTCGTATGACACTCGCATTGAGCGGTTCACGCTCACCGTGAATGGCACGACGGGAGCCATCAGCAACTTTGCAGTAGCGCAGACGGTGCTGCTCAAGTCGGCAGGCGTCCCGCTCAACGGATTGGCGCCAAACCCGGTCGGCACGCTCGGCAATTCGTTGGATCCGGAAGGGCTGGTGGTGAATCCGCTCACGGGGAATTTCCTGATCTCCGACGAGTATGGGCCGTCAGTGCTGGAGTTCGATCGGTCCGGCAACCTGCTGAGGCGCTTTGCGGTGCCGACCAACCTTATTCCGAAGGTCGGCAGCAACACCAACTATACCGCGTTACCCGTGCCTGCAAATTCCGGCGATCCAACGCTCACGGCCGGTCGCGAATTGAACCGCGGCTTCGAGGGACTCGCCATCAGTCCTGATGGTAGATTCGCCTACGCGATGCTGCAGAACGGCACCATCGGAGACGGCTACAACACGTCTACTGGCACGCGCGGCCTCTACACGCGCATCGTCAAATACGACATTGCGAGCGGTGTGGAAGCCGGCCAGTACGCATACAGGCTCGAGAGCAGCGGACAAGGGCGTGGGATCTCGGCGCTCGTTGCGCTGGGCAACGACAAGTTCCTCGTGCTCGAGCGCAACAATCGCGGCGTAGGCGTCGGTGCCACCCTTTCGGGCGCGGACAAGAACGTATTCGAGATCGACCTGTCTCCCGCGACCGACATCACCGCCGTGAACCTTCCCGCTTCAGGGAATCTGCCGCCGGGCAGGATCCCGGTAACCAAGGTTGCCAGCAAAATCATTGACCTTGATCAGAACACACTCGCCGCGCTCGGCAACAAGGCGCCGGAAAAGTTGGAAGGGCTTGCCATCGGGCCAAAGCTCGCCAACGGAAGGTATATGATTCTGACGGGCACCGACAACGATTTCAGCGTCACGCAAAATGGGATGGGGACGCAGTTCGATGTGTACTTCGACTTCACCAAGTCTGACCCGTACGCGGCATCGATCCAGTGCCCGATTGGCTCGACGGTCGGGTGTTTCACCACCGCGACGGCGAATAACGCAATTCCCACGGGAGCCGATCCTGCTGGCTATGCGCTCCTCCCCGGCGTGCTGCAATCGTATTCGGCAGACATCAACGGGTTCGTACCCGTGGTGACACCCGAGCCAGCGACGCTCGTGCTGCTGGTCAGTGGCCTTGGACTGGTGGGATTGGTCGCTCGCCGTCGGAGCCACGCGTCGCGTTGAAGAATACTGAAGCAGAACGCTCGCGTTAGTCTACCTGAAGCGGCGTAATCAGAGCGGCGACAAACTCGGCGACCGCAGCGGATCGCCGAGTCCGATCCCGTTTGAGCCGCGCCCATAGTGCGGTCGCGCGCAAGCTAGACAGGCGACGTGCCGCCGCGACCGATCACACGTTCGAGCAACGTTTTGCGTCGGCAGAACCGCTGCGTTACGGCTCGTTTAAGGGCGAGCCAAGGCGTCGCGCCATGGAGCGAAGTCGTCATACAGCCGACGCACGAGCGATTCGGAAAGCGCAAAGCGCGTGATCGCGCCGCCTCGACTCGCATCATGCACGAGCACTTCAATTTTCGGCAATGAGCCGTCGTCGCGCGGCACGAACGTCGTGGGGCCGATAGTCGCCACAAACGCGTTGGGCGTCGGTTTTCCCGCACTCTGGTGCGCGGTAGCGTTCACGAGCGCCGGAATGCGCGCCGTCGACTCGAGCGGGATCGGAGATCCGTCACGAAGGAGTTCAACCGACTCGACATCACCCTTCCTGATTTCGAAGATCCTGTCAGGTGCGTACGACGGCCACGGCGTGCGATCAGGCGACACTTCGAGTACGTAGACCGCGCGGCGCGACGACACGAGCGACGGCCACGCGCTCCATGTTTCGATCGGATCGACAATGTCGCGCGCAGTACCTGTTGCGTTTGGGTGCGCTTCCTTCCACGCGCGCCCATCTTCCGCGCGCCAGAGAAAAATCGGCGTCGACATGATGATTGTGCGCACGTCGTTGTTTCGTACCATGCGCGCCTTCGCATCGATCCCGCGTGCGATCATCGCGCGAGCAGCTGCTTCTGGATAGCGTGTACGCACACTGTTGGCGCGTGCGACGCTGTCGGCAGTGGCTGCCTTCGCAAGTTGCGCGGCACGGCGGACCGAGTCGCGCTGAGCGCGCTTGGCACTCTCTGCTGCGGCCGATGCCGGGGTGATGGGTGCGATATCCCCTTTTGCTGCCGCTGCGCCAGTCGGTCCAACGGCAGCGCCGCCTGCTGCACCCACAACGCTCGCATTCGTCGCGCCGGTTGGCTTGCCCGATGGCAGGACAGCAACAACAGACGCTGCGGAGTCAGCGGTTGCCACGTTTCGCGCGGTCCGGCTCGCGTTCGTTGCGTTGCTGCGCCCCCCAACAAACCATGCCGCGCCTGCGATTGCAGCGATGACAATTCCGATCGCTGGCCAGCGAGTGCCCTGCGCGTTCGCGACCGGCCCACCGGTCGTGGTCACTTGGTCGGTGCGTGCAGGTCCTTGGGCCGCGCCAAGAATAGCGTTGGCCGGACTTCCTGCCGAAGCGAAGCGCTGCACGTTTGCCGCTGGTCCCGGCGTCCGCAGTGCGCTCATCGCGCCACTCGCCGAACGCCAGCCTTCGAGATCGCTGTGCGGTGTGCGAACGGCCACGTTGGCAACGCGCGTGTCGAGTGCGCGACGATACAGCTCCGCCGTCTGCGAGGGTGTCATGCTGCCAATTGCGCCCGCGAGCGCATGGGCAAATGCGGAGATCGTGTCGAAACGTTCAGCCGCTTCTGGTGCCAGAGCGCGATCGAAAATCTCCTGGATTGACTCGGGCCACTCGATCTCGTGTCGCGCGTCCTGCAGCGAACGCGGGCGAATCGTCAACCTCGCCACCAGCGATTCCTTCGACGACTCCGCAGGAAACGCCTGCTTTCCCGTCAATGCATAGAAAGCCACCAGTGCGAGCGAATATTGATCGCTTCGCGCGTCGAGTGCGTCACCCGCAAGCTGCTCGGGGGACATGTACTGCGGTGTGCCGATGGAATAGCCGGTGCGCGTGACTCGCGTCTCAGTATTGTCCATCGTGCGCGCGATGCCAAAGTCGACGAGCTTCACCATGTATGTGCCATCGGCTCGAAGGCCAAGCATGATGTTGTCCGGTTTGATATCGCGGTGCAGCATGTTCAGATCGTGTGCGGCCTGCAATGCGTCGGCAGACTGACCGAGAATGTCCGCCGCAATATCCGGATGCAGCGCCGCATCACGATCGAGTTTTGCCGCGAGCGACTCCCCGTCGACGTACTCCATTGCGAGATAGACCAAGCCGTCCGTCGTCTCACCAAAATCGAAAATGGCCGCGATGTTCGGATGCGAGAGCTGACTCGCGTTCTCCGCTTCGCGCGTGAACCGTCGCAGCGCTTCGGCATCACCCACAAGTGCTGGGCGCATGACCTTGATGGCGCTTTTACGCTTCATGCGCACGTGCTCGCCGAGGAACACCTGTCCCATCCCGCCTTCGCCGATACGCGCTTCTATGCGATACCGATCGGCGATGACGGTGCCGACAAGATCAGTCGATTGTCCTGCGCGCACGAGATGCGTGCCATCCTTCGCGCAAAACGCGACGTCATCGTCGTACGTCTCTCCGCAGCGGGGGCAGCTGTTCGTGTGGGGCACGCAGGATTTTGGGTGGTGAGCAGCTGGCAGGGTTGACGGACACCGTGGAAAAATAACCTGAGGTCGCTTTTCTGGTCCGAAAGCCAACCGGGTCCGGTACACCCGCCCACGCAAAGTGTGACGCGGCCCGTCAGCCTGAGTGAAGACGCCTTCCGTCGGAGACGGTAACAGGCGCGATTTCACTTCGCCACTTGAGCTCATGATGTGCACGGTCAATGCTTTCACTCTTACCGCTGGCGCGACACGCATGCACGTCAGTCAAATCGACCGCCGTCACCCGGTGATCGGTTTCGGTCCGCGTTATGCAACGGTCACCCCACCCGCGCGCGGTACAACAAATGTCGTGGTCAGCGCGTGTGGCACATTCCGGCATATCTACATGATCGCGATGCAATTCGCCGAGGCGCTGCGTGCAGCCTCGCCACAGCAGGAGTTGCTGGTCGCCTGTCGCCGATTGCGAGAATGGGTCGACTTGCCAGATGCAGAACGCGCGCGTCAGGTCAACCGTGCGATCGACACTGAAAATATCGCCCGAAAGTTGGTGCAAGCCAAGGCGCTGGTGTGGGGGCGTCTCGCGCGCGAGTTTGCGGCCCCCGCCAGTGACTTGATCGGGGCGCTGGGTGCCCTTGATGCGCGCACGGCAAGCGGAGCGTCTACAGCAGCAGATTTGGAGTACGTGAGACGAGTGATGGTGCTCATTGCGATCAACGCATGCGTGATAGAAGCCTTCCCTCTAGCCGCAGCCGGTGCCGCGCCCGACCCGCAGCTGACCGACATCGTGGCGATGGTGCCAGCGCTTGAGGAAGCCATTCATGGCTGTGATGTAAATGTGGCAACAGCCGCCAGCGTTGCGGCATTGCAGAAGGCTATTGAACTGTTCCTGCGTC
>JAYUWD010000269.1:0-4844 GCA_043753735.1 Gemmatimonadaceae bacterium | reverse complement strand
AAACACAACCGATCGTGGAGATCGCGCTTGAGCGTACGCGGATGGCACAACGCGGCATCGCTCCACAACAAGTTGCCAGTGCGTTGGCCGGTGCGTTGGGTGGTGTCGCTGCGAGTGAGTTGCGCGAGACCGACCGTCGCACGCCGATCATGGTGCGCTACGTGGGTGCGCGAAACGAAGAATTGGAAACGGCACTGCGCACCCCCATTCGCGGTGTTCCGCTTGGCCAACTGGTGCGCGTGAACGAAACACGCGCGCCACTCGAAGTGGTGCGCGTGGATCAGCGCCCGGTCACGATCGTAGAAGGCATTGTCGAATCCGGCGGCACGGCCCAGGCAACCGACGATGTCGCCGAGCGGATGTCGTCGCTCACGCTGCCGGCCGGCGTGACCTGGAAAGTTGGTGGTGCCGACGCTGAACGCGCGCGCACCAGCAATGAGTTGACGATGGTACTTGTGCTCGCCGCGCTGCTGATGTTCCTCGTGCTCGCTGGCGAGTTCTCGAGCTTCACGATTCCCATCGTCGTCATGCTCACGGTACCACTCGCGGGGGCGGGTGCGGTAATTCTTTTGTGGCTCACGGGACAGTCGCTCAACGCCGTTTCATTGATCGGCATTGTGGTAATGATCGGCATGGCCGACAACGAAGCGGTCGTCAAACTGGATGCGATCCGCAAATTCCGCGAAGACGGCCACTCCATCAACGATTCGATATTGCTCGGCGGTCGGCAACGGCTGCGCGCGATTGCGATGACAAGCATCACGACAATAACTGGTGTGTTACCGCTGGTCTTTGGATGGGGCAGCGGTGGTGCACTCTATCGTCCGCTTGCGGCAGGAATCATCGGTGGGTCGATCAGCGCGCTTGCGGTGACGTTTTTTCTGCTACCGGCCGCTTACGCAGTGCTCGAGCGCCGTAGCGAATCGCGTTTGCTGCGACGGGCGTCGAAGACGAATGCACAGTCAGCTGTGGCTGCGGTCGCGTAGCATGCCGAATACCCCCCGCCTGTGATTCGTTTCGCGACGCAACGTCCCGCGGTTGTGTGGGCGATGTGTGTCGCTCTGCTGGTTGCAGGCGCCATGGCATTTTCGCGGCTGCCGCTCGCAACGCGCACGACGGTTGAACTGCCGCGTTTGCAGGTGAGCGCAAGCATGCCTGGTGCGGCACCCGAAGTCATTGAGACATATCTGACGTCGCCCCTCGAAGCGGCGGTGCAGGGCGTGCGCGGTGTGCGTCGCGTGAACAGCAACTCGTATGACGATTTCTCGTCGCTGACGGTAGAACTCGATCAGAACGCGGACGTGCAGATGACGCGTCTGGCGATTCTTGAGCGCATCGAACTGTTGCGCAAGGAGATGCCGCCGGGAGTGTACGGACCGTACGTCGCCAACTATGTGCCGCAGGGGCTCGAAGAAGCGCCGCTGATGTCATTGGTTGTCTCCGGCCCATACACTGCGGGTACGCTGCAAAAGGTGCTTGAGGAACGCGTGACGCCGCGACTGAGTGCAGTGGCTGGTGTTGCCGGAGTGCAGCTGCGAGGCGGCACGACGTCAGGCGTCGCGGTCACGTACGATCCAGCGATGTTGCGACGGATGCACATCGCACCGCAGCAATTGAGCGAGGCGCTGCGAGGTGCATCGGTCGTGCAGTCGTTGGGCGCGCAGACGCGAGGCAGCACGGTGCGTACGGTGGTGCTGCGAGATCAACCACATGCATTGCGCGATCTTGCCGCGATTCCGCTCAGTGGTGCACGAGGACGGATCTTTCACCTCGGGGACTTGGCAACCGTGCGCGCAGAGGAAGACGCACGTGGCAACTTCTTTCGCATCAACGGTGAACCCGCGGTCGCCGCAGAAGTCACTCGCCACCCAGGCGCCGACGCGATCCGAACCGCCGCGTCGTTGCGCGCGGCAGTTGCGGAGATCATGCCGACGCTGCCACCGTTGATGCGGCTTCGCATCGCGAATGATGAGAGCGAGGATCTTGCCCACGAGCTGTCCGACCTGACGAAACGCGGCGCGATTGCATTCGGCGCGGTGCTGCTGGTGCTCGTGGTAATGCTACGACGGTGGCGCGCGGTGGCGCTGGTGATGGGCAGCACCCTCGTCGCAATCGCAGCAACGGCATTGACGCTGTTCTTGCTCGACATTCCGGCCAACCTGCTCACCCTCGCCGGACTGGGGATGGGCGTGGGCGTGTTGGTGCAGAACGCGCTAGTCGTTGTGCAGCGACTTGGGACCGCAGCCGATACGAAAGACCGTCGTGCTGCGGCAACGCGACAGATCGCGCCCGCCGTGGTTGGAAGTACGCTCACTACGGCCGTTGTCCTTTTCCCATTTCTCTATCTTCAAGGCAATGCGCGGGCGGCATTCGTTCCGTTTGCCGCGGCTTTTGTCTTCGCGCTCGCGTGGAGTGTCTTCACCGCACTCCTGGTCGTTCCGGCACTCGGAAGCGGCGCCGGCACGCGTCAACGCAAATGGCCCCGCATGCGGCGGTTGTATGCAACGATTCTCGCGCAGCTGCTGCGATGGCGCTTGGCGACCCTCACGATCACCGCCGCGGTTCTTAGCGTGTTGACCTGGGGGTTTGTGGTGAAGGTCCCGCGCGCATCGTTTCGCGGCTGGGGCGAGCAGCGCACCACGTTGTCGGTTTCGCTGTCGTTTCCGCGCGGTTCCGATCCAGAGACGCTTGACGGGGGCATTCGCGACTTCGAGCGGTTAGTGCTTGCGCGTCCCGAAGTCGAGCAGGTGCGCTCGACATCACGGGGAACGACGGCCGCGCAAATGCTGGTCACGTTTACTCGCGACGGCGGCAACACGAATGCGCCAGTGGAGCTGCAGGAGAAGTTGACGCAGCGCGCGGTGCTGATTGGCGGCGCCACGATTACCGTTGCTGGGCAAGGCTCGGTCTTTTCATCGGGCGGTGGCGGCAGCGGCATGTCGACGTTCCGACTACGAGTGCGTGGCTACGCATATGATGGTGTTGGTCGCATCTCGGCCGACCTGCAATCGCGACTCGAACGCATCCCGCGAGTGAAGGACGTGCGCATTTCAGCGGGCACATACTTCCCCGGTGAGCGTGGCTATCAGGTGACGATTGTGCCGTTGCGTGCTGCGTTGGCCCGCTTTGGCGTGAATGCACAACAGCTTGGATATGCCATTGCGCGCGAAGTACGGGGGCCTGCGGGGCGTCAGTTTGTCGAAATCGGTGGCGACGAGCTGCCGGTGACGGTGAAGTCGGCTGGTGCGCAAAATCGCTCACTCGCCGAACTCCAGGATGCGCTCGTGCCCAACTTCGCCAACGCACCTGTACATATCGGCGACCTTGCAGAGGTGAGTGAGCGCGAGGCGTTGAGCACGATCGCGCGCGAGGACCAGCAGTACATCCTCCAAGTGTCGTACGATTTTCGCGGACCACCCAAGCTGGCCAACCGCACGCACGAAGCGTTGGTGAAATCGTTATCGGCGCCTGCCGGCTACACGATTACCGACTTGTCCAATCGCTTTGGTATTGACGAAGACCAGAGCGCAGAGGGACTCTGGCTGGTCTTCAGCATCGGCATCGCACTCGTCGTACTGGCCGTTGCCCTCGTGTTTGACTCGGTGTGGGGCGCGGTGATGGTTTTTCTCAGTCTGCCGCTGTCACTCGCGGGCGTTGCCGCGGCATTCTGGCTTACGCATTCGGCGTTCACGCGCGAAGCCGCAGTCGGGGTGATACTCGTTGTCGGGCTGGCGGTGAATCACGCGATCTTGATGGTCGACTCGGCGCTGGCCACTCGACGACGGAAACGCGACCACGTCGTGGGCGACGAAGTTCCGGTCGCACTCGACGCCGGCGAAGTTCTGCGCGCGATGCTCGATCGTTCGGGGATGATCGTTTTCGTCACGCTCGCGTCATTGGCATCGCTGGCACCACTGTCGATCGGCGCTGACTCCAATGGACTCTTCGGCGCGATCGCACTCGCCACAGCAGGTGGCACGATTGCGGGCACACTCGGCGTGCTGTTCGTGCTTCCGGCGCTGCTGGTAGGCCGACGGATGAAAAAGAGATAGCCGCCGCAGTTTTCTCTGTCATCTCCGTGCAGCTTCTGTTCGTATCAGAAACTATCCCGGATATAGGTCCAGCAGCGCCGCGTGCTTATTCGCATCTATGTTGCGACCGCTGAGGAGCAACACTATCGGACCTTGCACTGTCTTGATCTTTCCGTGGCGAAGCGCGGCGACCGTCACGGCTCCTGCGCCTTCAATCACGAAACCGTCGGTGCGCCAGAGCCAGGCGATGGTCTCCCCAAGTTCTGCTTCCGTGACGAGCACCATGTCGTCGGCGCAGTATTGACCGATGTGAAGTCCATCTTCGTCGATCAGCCCCGCGAGCCCGTCCGCCAATGTCGGCGTGGATGCAATGGGGACAACGTGGCCGGCAGCCACACTCCGGGTCATCGCCGCCGTCTCGACACTTTGCGCGCCAATGATGCGCACGTCAGGTGCGAGCTCGCGCAGCACGACACCCATCCCGCCAAGCAGGCCGCCGCCACCGGTGCAAATAACGACCGTCGCCACGTCCGGGCACTGGCCGAGCAGCTCGAGCGCGACGGTGCCTTGCCCCGCCAGCAGATCGATACCAACGCACGGATTGATGAAGCGAATGCCGTGCCGTTCACCGTGGATTTTCGCGACGACCATCGCCGCGTCGTAGTCCGGCTCCGAGTCGTCAACCGTCGCACCCAGTGCCCTGATGCCATCCTTCTTTACCTGCGGCGCGGTAGACGGCACGTACAACATTGCCGGCACACCGAACGCATGTGCGGCATACGCAACGCCGAGTCCGTGATTGCCTGCACTCGA
>JAYUWD010000268.1:0-14602 GCA_043753735.1 Gemmatimonadaceae bacterium | reverse complement strand
TTCCGCTGCAAACCAGCGCCACGCGTACACTCGGCATGACGAAAGGCATGTCCGTGATACTTGGGGTCTTGGGTGCGCTCCTGATTGTAGGACTGTTGACGATTGTCGGTGCCGCGACGCGGGAAGGAACGTTGCCCGCAGGCGAGCAACCATCGGGTGCGCGGCGCCGCAGCGCACGTGTCGCAACCGCATCGACGGCAGCTATCCTCGGGGTCGCGCTTTTTGGTGGATCGAAGTGGTGGGCGGCGGAAGAGCGCGACTACAAGCGTCGGATGTTCAAACCGATCCCAATCGAAACATCGGTCAAGACAGTGGACAGCGATCGCGTGTTGACGATTGCGATCAAGGATTCGTCATGGCTGACGAATCGGTCAACGCCGCTGATGCCCGATCATGGCAAGTTGATGCACCTGTTTCTCATTCGTGCCGACGACGAAAACTCGATCGCGCATCTGCATCCGCTCCGCGTACATGCCGATTCATTTGTGACGCGCATTCCGGCGTTGCCCGAAGGTCGCTATCTGCTCTTCGGTGATCTTCTTTTTCAGTCGGGTGCACAGCGGACTTTGGTTGACACGATCGATTTGCCCGTGACACCCGTCGTTGTTGGCGAGTTGAATGCGCGCCCCAACCAAGCTGCCTCAGGCGTCCCTGCATTCGACCCTGACGATTCCTGGCGCACGGTGACGGCGGTTGCACTTGGAACGCCGTCGACGTTGGCCTCGGGTGGCAGCATCACGCTGGCCGCAGACGTCAGCACCGATGCGCTAGGTTCAGGGCGCGACCTGCGGCTGCTCGCGACCGTACGTGATGCCAACGGCAGCACGTCGACACTCACGCCCTACATGGGAATGGGCGGCCACGCGATGGTGCTGCGTCGCGACGGTGGCGTATTCATGCACCTGCATCCGATGGGTACCGCGAGCATGACCGCACAGGCGCAACTCATGCGACGCGAACGTGGCGACACAGCGATGCTCGACTCCGCCAGAATCGCGCAAGCGATGAACGTTGCGGAAGCAAACGGCGAGAGCTCGGCCGTTCATGCGGGTATGCAGATCCCCGATGCGCAAAGCGTGCCGCTGGCCTTCCCGTTCGCTTTCCCGAGCGCCGGTGCGTACCGCATTTATGTACAGGTGAAGCGCAAGGGCGTGATAGAGACGGCAGCATTCGACGTCACAATCGGTTCGTCCGCGAAGTCGGTGCAATAAGAGGCGGATCGCCGACAAAGGCCAACCAGGCCAGTACACGCAACTTGTCTTCAGCGTCTTCACTGGTGAGATCACGCGTGGGATCGGCCATTGCGTATCCAAGCGTTACGCCGTCGCCATCGCGTCCGCGAGCGATGTGCCATCAGCGACGCGTTCGAGCACGGAATTGCTGGTGCCGTTCAGAATGGCCACAATTTGCGTGATCCCAACACCCGCCGTGCCACTGCGCAAGCATCGGACAACAGGGATCGCGCCCGCAACCCGCAACCCGCGAGCGCAATGCGCAGAGTGCGGCTTCGGCCGGCGGTGGCGTTACCAACGCTCGCCTCGTTGAGTGATATCACACGCAACAATGGCATTCCGTGCGCGGTCTGCGTGGTCGATGGCGTGGTGGTTGCACAGTCGCCGCGGGTCGTGTCGTAGTCAGCTTCGATCGGCTTGAGCGCGAATGAATTCTGCGCGCACGATTGCGTCACGAATGATTGCGCTGACGCGCGTAGTCTCGAGCAGAAACGCATCATGACCATGCACGGACGGGAGATTGACATACACCGCGCCGGATGCGCTCGTCCACTCCTTCACCGACTCGGCCGGATACAATAGCTCGCCCGGAATACCGACGCCCGTGAGTCGATTGCCCACGGCAGCAAGCGCGGCGGCGATGCCACCACGGCCCCGACCGACATCATGCGTGTCCATGGCTGTGAGCAGCGCCACGTAACTTGTCGCATCAAATCGTTGTACCAGCCTTTCTCCATGCAATGACAACCATTCACTAACGAGAAAGTTGCCGTCGGCATTGCGCGCGCGACCGAATCGATGCTCGAGATCTTCCGGTGTGCGATAGCTGAGCATGCCAACCATGCGCGCAAGTGCGAGTCCATGCTGGACGCCACCAATGGCTACCGCGCGTTGCATGATCGTTCCCCACGCAATGCCTTGAGCAGTTTGCGCCGCCGGAGCGGCTAGCACCACCGCGCCGCGCACGCGTTCGGGAAAGCTTGCCGCGAATTCGAGCGCGACCATGCCGCCGAGTGATCCGCCAGCGACCAGCAACGGTTGAATCACGCCCAGCGCATCGAGCAGTCTTGCAAGTATTGCGGCCTGATCGCGCGTGGTGAACTCGGGCAACGCATCGGGGTGGTCGTTGGTCGGTCCCGTCGTGCCGTTGCAACCGCCGAGGAGGTTTGCGCAGAGGACCGCGTGTCGCGTGGGGTCGATGGCGCCACCCGCTTCAATGACGCCTCTCCACCACTCGCTCGCGTGCGCTGTGCCGGTGAGCGCATGAACAACCAGCACGAGATTGTTGCGCGCTGGCGAGATTGCACCCTCGAGTCTGAAGTGCACGTGTACCGTGTGTACCGACGCGCCGCTTTCGAGTACGAGATTGTGGAAAGCCATTGTTTCATCGCGTACCGGCCACGCTCGGTCGGTGCGGATGCTTTCTGCGGCGTGGTTTGCAGCCGAGTCCACGTGAGCGTCGTCCTTGAGACGGCTGTAGACGCAAGGCGTTTGCTCACGAAGCGTTTCCGCGCGAGGCGTTACGATGTCATCATTCGCAGTGCGAGCGTTGGTGACGGGAGGCTCGGCTGACACCAGGCGCGTGGTTACTGGGCGAAGGGTGGTGCAGGGGAGCGTAGTTGTGCTCACGCGGCACTCTCATTCCGCTGCGGACCATTGGTGGTGGCGCGGGGGGTGTCGATAGCCACGGCCGCCGCGAGTGAGCGGTCCAGATCTGCAATCAAATCCTCGACGCCTTCGAGCCCCACGGAGAGACGAACAAAGTCGGCCGTCACACCCGCGCTTGCGCGCTCCGCTTCGCTGAGCTGTTGGTGCGTGGTTGACCACGGATGGATCACAAGACTTTGTGCATCCCCGACGTTGGCGAGCAACGAGAAGAGTTTCGTTTCCTTGATGAATCGGTGCGCCGCAGCTTCACCGCCGCGAACTCCGAAAGTGAGTACGCCACCGAAGCCGCTCTGCAGGTACTTCTCGGCGTTGTGATGCGTCGAGTGCGACGTGAGGCCGGGATAATTCACCCACGACGTTGCAGGATGCGATTCCAGAAACTGCGCGACCGCGAGTGCGTTGGCGCTGTGCTGGCGAATGCGCAGCGGCAGTGTTTCGAGTCCCTGCAGGAACAGAAACGCGTTGAAGGGCGAGAGCGACGCACCGATGTCACGCAACCACAACACGCGCAGACGTACAGCGAACGCGATGTTGGCACCGCCGATGTTTCCAAACGCTTCCGCGAAGCGGAGACCGTGATACGCCGCTTCAGAGTCCTGATAGAAGCGACGGAAGCGCGCGGTGGCGCCCCAGTCAAAGCGACCGCCGTCAACGATCACACCTCCGATCGAGGTGCCGTGTCCGCCAATCCATTTTGTGGCGCTGTGCAGCACGATGTCGGCGCCGTGTTCGATGGGGCGCGTAAGGATCGGCGTGGCGAATGTGTTGTCGACAACGAGTGGGAGATTGAAGTCGTGCGCGAGTGTTGCGAGGGCGCGAAGGTCGGGGACATCGAGCGCCGGGTTACCGATGGTCTCCACGTAGATTGCGCGCGTGTTGTGGTCGATGGCGGCCGCGACGGCTCGATGATCGTGAATGTCAACGAAGCGTGTCGTGATGCCGAGTCGCGGAAGGGCGTGGGCAAATAGCGCGACCGTGCCGCCGTAGAGTGACTGCGACGCGATGATGTTGTTGCCCGCTTCGGCGAGGTTGAGAATCGCCAGCGTCTGCGCCGCCTGACCGCTCGACGTCGCAACAGCGGCAACGCCGCCTTCGAGTGCCGCAATGCGCTGTTCGAAGACGTCGGTGGTGGGATTGTTGATGCGCGTGTAGATGTTGCCGAAGGTGCGGAGTCCGAAGAGATCGGCCGCATGCTCAGGGCTGTCGAACACGAACGACGCTGTGGCGTAGATTGGCACTGCGCGAGCGCCGGTGGCGGGGTCAACTTTCTGACCGGCGTGCAGCGCGAGTGTGTCGAGGCTCTGGGGCTTTGACGTGGTGGCCGACGAGGAGTTCGACCTGGTAGTCGACGTGGCGGTCGACTGCGACTGATTTGTGGACATCTGGCACTCCGTTGAGAAACACGTGAGTGCCGCCCGAAGCAAAAACGCGCCCGGAGCGGGGAGCCGCCGGGCGCATGATGGCTATTTAGCTCCTTGTTTTGCGTGGCGGCAATCGGCGGCAAATCACCACGGGTGCGGGATGCACCAGTTTGTCTTCAGTTGTCCCGTTCCCACGAACGCGGTCCCAAAAAAAACGGCTCGCATCGATTTTTCGTCGCGGGCCGCAAGGACCACGACTTAGACGGAAGACCAGTGGCAGAAGCACTGCTGCGCGGCCCGTCAAATCGGGGAACTCGCCGCGCAACGGTCAGTATCGGCCTGTGATCGAAAAAGATCAAGTCCTCAAGTCGCCCACTCTCACACAGTCGGAAACCAGACTCAGAAGGGCTTGTAGACGGCCATGTAGACCGCCAACCCGACGAAGAGAGGAAGAATGATCATGAATGGCTTGGCCAGCTCAGGCTTTCGATACGGCAGCAGGACGATGGCGCTGAGCACCAACCAGATCAGCATCTTTGCCAGAAGCCAGCCGGGTGGCATGCCCCGCACCAGGCCGAGCCGCGCCATCATGCCAAAGCCACCCAACAAGATAAGAAACGAACCGGATCCAAACATCGCCGCGACAATGCCACGCGTTTTTGTGTTCGTTTTGGTGCCGCCGTTCAACGCATGTACGGCGACACCGCCGATGGCGATGAACAGCATCGCAATGCCGATGAGATGGATGATTTCGTATGCGTCGCGTGGAAACATTTGCAGTTCGTTTCGGGTGGGTGTGTCGTGAAGTCCTGTTGGAAACTCAGACGAACGGACGCACAAGCAAAGGCTCGTGCACGTCGAAAAGGTGAGACGTTTCCGGCGACAGCGCGTGATAGCTCGTCAGCACTCGGCTCAGCGCTTCCTGCGAGTCAGCGCCAGTCGCGGAAAGATGCCCCATTTTTCTTCCTGCACGCGCTTCGGCTTTGCCATACAAATGCAGTCGTGTCGATTCAATTTCGAGTGCAGCCGTGAGTGCGGGTGGCGATGATTGCAACCAAACTTCGCCCAGCAGGTTGACGATCGACGATGGGGCCAGCAGCTGCGGATTGCCGAGCGGCAGATCGCAGATGGCGCGGACGAGTTGCTCGAACTGACTGGTGGCGTTGCCGCGTTCACTGTGGTGATATGTGTTGTGCGGACGCGGCGCCAGTTCGTTCACTAGCAGCACATCGTCGGTTGTCACAAAGCATTCGACGGCGAGCAGTCCGACAATCTCAAGCTTGTTTGCGATATCGACAGCAAGTTGCTGTGCCTTGCTTGTCATCCCGTCGGTGATGAACGCCGGAACAACAGCCCACGTCAGTACGCCACCCGTGTGATGATTGCGCGACGGCGGATAGACCGCGACTTCACCCGAAGGCCGACGCGCGACAAGCACCGATATTTCGTAGGCGATATTGACGCGTTGTTCGACGAAACAAGGTTTTCCACCCAGTGTGTTCCACGCGTCGGCGGCGAGTGATGGATCGGCCAGTCGAACCTGACCACGTCCGTCGTAGCCGCCATGGGTTGCCTTGGCAACGCACGGTCCGAACGTACGCACGGCATCCGCGATATCATCGGCGGACGTGGCAACGACAAAAGGGCCGAGCGGAAAGCCATGCTGTTGCAGCCAATGATTCTGGCGAATCCGATCCTGAATGATGTAGACCGCGTCGCGACCGGGGCGCAGTGGCGCATGCTGCGCGACCGCGTCGAGCACATCAGGATGAATTTGTTCGATTTCAAGCGTTACGACATCGCACTGGGATGCAAGGTCGATCGCCGCAGCTACGTCATTGAACGACGCGGTAATCGTGCGCGAGGCGACGGCTCTGCTGGCGCATGCAGGATCGGGGTCGAGCACGTGAATGTCGTAGCCCATTGAGCGCGCTGCATACGCCGTCATGCGGCCGAGTTGACCACCGCCCAGAAATCCGATGGTCGCGCCAGGGAGGATCGCACCGCTTTGCATCGTTTCGCCTGTTGCCGTTTGTGAATCGGTCACGGCGCGATTGCGTTGGGCGCCGATAGAGGGCGCGCGAGAGCTTCTGCCGATTTTGAGGCGCGACGTGCTTCGAGTCGCTCGCGTAGAACACTGTCGGTCGCCGCTAGCAGTTGCGCGGCGAAAAGTGCAGCGTTGGTCGCGCCGGGTTTGCCGATTGCAAACGTTGCAACGGGAACACCAGCTGGCATCTGCACGATACTGAGCAGCGCGTCCATTCCGTTGAGCGGTGTTGCGTCGACAGGTACGCCAAGCACAGGCACCAGTGTTTTCGCGGCCAGCATGCCGGGCAGGTGAGCCGCACCGCCGGCGCCGGCGATGATCGCCCGCAGCCCTCGCGGTGCGGCTTGCTCAGCGTAGGCGAAGAGCCAATCGGGAGTGCGGTGCGCGGAGACAACGCGCGCCTCGTAGGGCACACCGAGTTCAGCGAGCAGCTCGCACGCAGGGGCCATCGTATCGTAGTCGCTGGCGCTTCCCATCACCACGCCGATGATGGGCTTTGTTGGGAATGGCGGGGGGGGTGCTGTGCCATCAACGGCAGCGCTCACTCCAAACTCCGGATGAAAGAAAGAGGCCCGTCTGTCAGACCCGCACATCACAAAGCTATCGCGCGGGCTTCGTCGCATCCAAACACGGCACCATCAAACTGCTATTTCTTTGGCGCAACGACCGGGAGACGCTCAGCACCACTCCATTCCTGGAACGAACCGTCGAACATCTTTGCATCGTAGCCAAGCATCGTTGCTACAAACCAAAGCAGACTTGCTTGCTGCCCGATGTGGCAATACGTGACAACAGGTTTGCCGTCTGTAACACCCGCGTCAGCAAAGAGTTTTTGCAACTCTGTCGGTGCCTTGAAGTGTCCGCTTTCGCTTACCGTCGCAAAGGGAATGTTCACTGCCGTCGGAATGTGTCCAGGCCGCGGAAAGCCACCGCCATCCCCATTGTAGAAGCGCGGCAGTCGAGCATCGACAATCGAGAGTCGTCCGTCGGTAGTTGCGGTTTCAACGGTCTCAATCGTCGCGATCAGTTCGGGACGCGGGCGCGGCGTGAACTTTGTCGGCCCCACCGCAAGCGGCGCATTCATGGTGGTCGGTCGACCTTCGGCGCGCCACGATTTGTAGCCCCCATCGAGCATCGACGTTCGATCCATCGCGCCGAGGTATGCGAGCGTGAGGAAGACGCGCGCGGCCGACTGCAGGGTGTCGTCGTGCGGCACGACGATGATGCGCGACTTGTCGCCGATGCCGATTGTCTGCGCCCATGCCGTGAGCTGCGCGACATCAGGCATTTGCAGCGACAGCTGGCCCGTCACTGCCGGTTTGGAGATGTCCGCCAAAGCAACGAAGCGGGCGTCGGCCAGATGCCCGCTGTCGTACTGCGCACGTCGCCCGACATGAAGTACGACCAACTCTTTGTCGCCCAAGTGCGTGGCAAGCCACTCGGTGGACACCAGCATGTTTGGACGCGCGGAGACGCGCGCTGGCGACAAACCGGATTTTGGTAGATGATGACAGGCGCTCAGCGAAAGCATCGCCAACATCGCTGCGAGCGTAGTGCGGAGAAATCGATTGGACCGGGGCACGACAACTTGAGGTATCACGGGATGCTCAGGGAATGGGGAGGCGACGACCGCGAGAATCGACGATTTGGACCGGTGCAATCGTTGTTGCTTTGAGCGCGGCTTCAATCGAAGCGCGATCACCGGCAACGACAATCACCATCTTGTTTGGATCAACATATTGCTTCGCGACACGCTGCACGTCGGTACTGCTCACTGCACCGACAGCCGCATTGAACCGACCCAACGATGAGAGTGGAATGCCGGAAGGGATCAGCGCCGTAATTTGACCGGCGATATCAGCTGTGGATTCGAAACGTTCCGCGTATCCGAGCTGCAAATACTTCTTGACCTTGGCGAGTTCCGCAGGCGGAAACGGTTCGCGTATGCTAGTCAGCTCTTTCATGAACTCGATGAGTGACGAGTCGGTTTTCGCCGCGACAACTTCAGCACGGGATGTAAACGCGCCCGGCTCGCGCCGCATCGTGAAGCTTGAACTTGCGCCGTAGCTGTACGCTTTCGTTTCCCGCAGATTCTGGTTCAGTCGGCTGGTGAACGAGCCGCCGAGCGCGGTGTTCATCACCATCAGCGGGTAGAAATCTTTAGTGTTTCGCGCAACGCCGATAGCTCCAAGGCGAAACGACGATTGTGGCGCCTTGGCCTTGTTGACCACATAGATCGTTGTCGCGGCAGAAACAACCGGGGCGCGCTTGGCCAACACCGGCACCTCCGCTCGCCGCCACGAACCGAACGCCGCCGTCGCCCGCTTCACCGCCTCTGCAATCGAGATATCACCAACCATCACCAACGTTGCATTGTTCGGGCGATACCACGTCTTCCAAAAAGCATCGACGTCGTCGCGCGTGATGGATTCAACATCTTCGCGTGTACCGCGAGGTGAACGACCATACGGATGTTTCTCGCCGAATACGAGTGCGGCAAAGGCGCGATCGGCCATCTCTGGCGTGCGATCGGCTTCCTGCAACAGCGTCGTGAGTCGCGCGCTTTTTTGCTGCGCGAAGCTTTTTTCGGGGAACGTCGGTCGCAGTGCGAGGTCAGTCATGAGTGCCATCGCACTGTCGAGAGTTGCGATCGACGAGTGAATACGAATCGTGCTCTGGTCAAAGCCGCTGCCCGCGTCCAGCCGAATTGCGAGATAGGCAATTTGTTCGGCGATCGCGAACGCATCCCGTGAACCAGCACCTTCCGTGAGCAGGCCGGCGGTCAAGGTCGCGAGTCCACTTTTCCCGATGGGTTCCGCTTCCGATCCGTTTCGCACGACCAGCGCGACGTCGATCACGGGCAACTCGTGCTGCTCGACAATCACGAGACGCAATCCATTGGGCAGCGTGCGTTCAACGATGGTCGGCAGTACAAGCGTACGCGCGGTGGCCAACTTTGGTGGGGCAGTGAACGGATTGGTTGTCTGGGCCTGCAGCGCAACCATCGGTGTGCAAGCCGCGACCAACACGGCGCAGGATATTCCCTGAAGGCGTCGCATCAGTTCGACCCTCCGGCTGAGAGGGCCAGCTCCTTCTTGCCTTGCGGAACGACGGTGAGAATGATCTTGGGCTGCGACAGCAGATACTGCGTTGCGACGCGCTGTACATCGGCCGAGGTCAGTTTTTCGTAGCGGGCGAGATCCTGCCCAATCCACTCGGGCGTGCCGACAAAATAGTTGTAGTAACTGAGGCGATCAGCCTTGCCAAGTACAGAGGAGAGTTCATCGAGGAGACTGGCGCGCGTCCCATTCTTGATGCGCGTGAGCTCACGTTCGGTCACGCCATCCGCTGCAATCCTGGCGATCGCAGCGTTGAACTCCGCTGCGAGCTCGCGAGGGTGCACGCCGGGCTTTGCCGTCGCTCTGAGACGAATGATGCCATCGAGCTTGCTCGCCTCGTCGCTCATGCTCACGTCCTGCGCCAGCTGTTTTTCGTACACCAGAGTGCGATAGAGTCGTGAGCTCTTGCCACCTGCCAGGACTGATGCGAGCGCATCCAGCGCCGGTTCATCGGCATGCAAGGCCTTTACACCGTGCCAGATGTAGTATGCGCGCGGCAACTGCACCCGATCTTCCAACAGCATGACCGTGTCCGTCTGCAGCTTTGGTGCAGGGACAACGGGGCGCATCGGCGTGTCAGGATTGCGCGGAATCTTGCCGAAGTAACGGGTCACCCACGTCTTGGCCGAGTCCGGATTGAAATCGCCGGCGATTGTAATGCTCGCGTTATTCGGTGCGTAGTACTTGCGAAAGAATTCCTTGACGTCGTCGACAGACGCGGCCGTGAGATCCTTCATCGAACCGATCACGTCCCACGAGTAGGGGTGATTGGAGGGAAACATGACGGGCAGAATCGCTTCGTCCACGAGACCATACGGCTGATTCTCGACGCTCTGTCGGCGCTCGTTCTTCACCACGTCGCGCTGCAGATCCACTTTCGTCAAATCCATCGTTGGCAACAGCCAACCCATGCGGTCCGCGTCGAGCCAGAGCATCAACGGCAGTGCGTTTGACGGCCCGGTCTCGTAATAGTTGGTCCGATCGAAGGTGGTCGATCCGTTGTTGTTGGCCCCCGCCGCCTCCAGCCACTGATCGAATTTGCCCACGGGCACGTTCTGCGAACCCATGAACATGATGTGTTCGAACAGGTGCGCGAATCCCGTGCGCCCCGGCTTCTCATCGCCCGATCCAACCTTGAACCAACCGTTTACCGCAACAATTGGTACCGAGCGGTCCACATGCAGAATTACCTCAAGCCCATTCGGCAGCGTGAATTTTTCGAACGGGATGTTGGGGGCCGTTTGCGCCTGGGCAACATGCGGCGCGGGCGCGGAGACCAAAAGCAGCAGCGTCGCGCACACTTTGAGTGTCTGGCGGGCGCCAATAAGCAGGAGCATTGTGGACCCTCAAAAGGAGGTGGTACGGCAAATGCAAATCCCGCTGAGTGCCGTCTGCATTGAACGTCAAAGGTTGGAGGCACTGCGGCAAGCGGGACGCCGTGGTCTGCCTGCGGATCGCGTCGGCGATATGCGTCCGGTCGCTTGTACACGGCTGTGCTGCACCGCACTTTGGCCCAATGGCTGCAAAACCGACCGGATCGCCCCGCGCAGCGGATGGAAATCGCACCGAAGTTGAGCGCCGACGCCGGACGGTCGGATACGAAGCACGCCTCGGCACATTTTCGGGGACGATGCTCGTGGTGGGTGGAATCATCGGGGCGGGCATCTTTCTGTCCCCCGCTGTCGTCGCGCAGCGCGTAGGTTCCGCGTCGCTCACGCTGGGCGCCTGGGGGCTCGGAGCGGTTGTCGCGATCATCGGCGGGTTCATTTACGCAGAACTCGGTGCGCGACGCCCGTTAGCCGGTGGCACCTACATCTACCTGCGCGACGCGTTCGGCCCGCTGCCGGCATTTCTTTATGGCTGGTCACTGTTCCTGGTGATCGCAACCGGAGCGATCGCGGCCGTAGCAATGACCGGCGCAAGCTATCTCGCAACTTTGCTTTCGCTCGATGCGTCGATGGTGCGACCGTTGGCGATCGGACTCATCGCGTTGCTGACCGTGCTGAATATCCTCGGTGTTCGCATTGGTGCGACAACCGGCAACGTGCTCACCCTCCTCAAACTCGGTGCGATTGCGGTGCTGGTATTCGCCGCGCTGCTTTTGTCACCATCGCATGCGCTCCCCGTGTCGTCGGCGGCTGCGGTGCCGCCGGCGGTGCCAACGGGTAGCATGGCAATTGTCCTCGCGATGGGTGCTGCGCTTGTGCCCGTACTTTTTTCCTACGGCGGCTGGCAGCAGACGAATGCGGTGGCCGAAGAGTTGATCGATCCCGCACGTACATTGCCACGCGCATTAATTCTCGGCGTCATGGTCGTTGTGGCCACATACATGCTGGTGAATCTGGCTTATCTGCGCGCGTTAGGTGTCGCTGGGCTCGCCGCAAGCCAGGCACCTGCGGCGGATGCGATGTTCGTCTACCTCGGTGCGCCAGGACGTACGCTCATCACGTTCGGCATCGTCACGTCAACCGTTGGATTTCTTGGCATGGTCATTTTGATGTCGGCGCGCGTGTACCACGCGATGGCGGCAGATGGTCTGTTTTTTCGCAGTATGGCCGAGTTGCATCCGAGAACGCGAACGCCCATTGCGGCGTTATTGGGGCAGGGGTTTGTTGCAGTTGCTCTGCTGTTGACGGGCACGTACGGGCAACTGCTTGACTACGTTGTTTTTGCCGACTGGATCTTTTTTGGCGCCACAGCGGCATCGTTGTTTGTTTTGCGCGCCCGTGACGCTCGTCTGGGAATACACCCAGTGGTGCGGGTGCCGCTCCACCCATGGAGTACGATGATCTTTATTGCAGCGGCACTGTATGTCGTGCTCGGTTCGATTCGCTCGAACCCAGTCAACGCACTCTACGGCTGTGGGCTTATCGCACTGGGCGTGCCCGTCTACCTGTACTGGCGCTCAAAGAATCTTTCCACCAGTTCCACGAGCAACGCATGACGGGGGCTGCCGACGTGACTGGTCGTGAAACGCGTGCGCGCGTTGAAGGGTTGTTTGTGCATCCGCTCAAGTCAGCCGGTGCGATTGCTGTCGATGTGCTTGAACTGGACGAACGCGGAGCGGTTGGCGATCGTCGGTGGCTTTTGGTTGACACAGACGGCGTCGGGATCACGGCGCGCAAGCATCATCGGCTTGCACAGATTCGGCCGTCGTTCGCCGAGGCAGATCGCAACGGTGGGTTGCGACTGGATGCGCCGGGGTTTTCGAGCTGCCATGTGCGCGTGCCAACCAATCCGTCGACTCGATCGGTGCAGATCTGGCTGGACGACGTTCCGGCGCATGACGCAGGCGATATGGTTGCCGAATGGTGCAGCGACGCAATCGGTGCACGGTGTCGGATGGTGTATCTGGCCGAAAATGCCAGGCGCCCTCTGCAGGCCAAATACGCAGGATCGTTGCCCTATGCAGATCGGCAAGTGGCGTTCTCGGATGGCGCGCCGTTGCTGCTGCTTGGCAGTGCCAGCATCGAAGCGCTGAATGTGCGTTTGCACGAGCAGGGAAGTGACGTGGTCACACACCGTCGGTTCCGTCCAAACGTGTTGCTCGCGGAAACGACGGCGCACGAGGAGGACACGTGGCGCGAAGTCGTCATCGGTGGCGTCACGATCGGCGTCGGTTCGAAGTGTCCACGCTGCGTGATGACGACAATCGACCCCGATACCGCGGAAGGTGGCGTCGAGCCATTGCATACGCTCGCTCAGTACCGTCGCGACGAGACCGGCGTGGTTTTTGGCATGAACGCAACGCACGCCGCACCGGGCTCAATTCGTCTTGATGATCGTGTAATTGTGACCGCGCTGCATTGACCGGCGCTCGCGTTGCTACGCGACGGGTAGCAGCAGTCGCGCACGGTTCAAAGGCCGACCGTTCTCGTTCACTCGAGCCACGGAAAAGGTGCCGTTGTGTGATTCTGCGACCCAGCGCACGATGGCCAGTCCAAGGCCGCTGCTCGCTTTAGCGTCACCATTACTCGCGGCATCAAATTCGCGGCCGCCACTGGTCACATCAATCGCGGCTTTTGCCCCAATGAGCGCGCACGACACGGACACCGGTGCCTCTGCCGTGCCATGACGGCAGGCGTTCTCCATGAGTTCCAGCATCGCCTCCTGCAACAGCGGCGCGTTTGCGCGTATCACGATTGGTTCCGCGACACCGATCGCCAGCGCGCGACCAAGTGTCGTTGCGCGGCCACGCATGAGATCTGTGCACTCGAGCAGCAGGCCGTCGAGTTCAACATCGTCGTGAAGCTGGACAGGCTCGCCGGTGCGCGCTTCGGCCAGCAGAAAGAGTTCGTCGACGCGGCGACGCATCTGCTCTGCCGCCGTGCGAATACGCTCAAGAGTGGCGCGCATGCGGTCTTCGCTCGACTCCGCAGACGAGAGCTCGTGCACGGCTTCACCCAGCACCAACGTGAGCGGAGTTCGAATTTGATGCGCGGCTTCGCGCACGAATCCGCGGTTGCGCGACTGCGCGTCTTCGAGTCGCGCGAGCAAGGCGTTGAACTCGGACGCGAGCAACGACACTTCGTCGCGCGACGTGTCCATCGGCAATCGGCGTGAAAGATCAGTCGGGGCGATGCTCGCAATATCACTCGTGAGTTGCGACACGGGGCCAAGTGCGCCGCGCGCCATCAGGTATCCGGCGGTTAGACTGATCAGGAGTATCAGCGGAGCGGCAATGGCAAGCGAAACGCCGAGCAGCTCGGTATCGCTCTCAATCCCTTCGGTCGACGCGAACGCGATGACCGTGAGTGGATCGCTGTGCAAGCTGTCGGAAGCGATCGTAAACTGCTTGGCAACTGCACGGTAGTCGGGACCACCGCTATCAAGTACGATGCGCTCGGCGTGACTGGCGCGCCATGCTGCCCGCACGCGCAATGCATCCGTCCGTGGTCCGACTGTTGCTAGTGTGCTGTCGTTTGCCCCGATAATGACGAAGGCATCTCCATTCGCCGGCCACTCATTGACGACTTCCGACGCAGCGTAGGCCACTGAGGAATCCGGCGTGGCCGTGGCCTCGCGAGTAAGCGCATGGGCAACGCCGACATTGACTGCGGTCAGTCGTTCGTCGAGTCGGCGATTTGATTCGCGCCAGAGATATCCCAATGCGCCGATCGCGAGCACCGACAAGCCCCCGGCAAACGCGAGCGCGAAGCCTGCGGCGAGTCGGAG
>JAYUWD010000267.1:0-4860 GCA_043753735.1 Gemmatimonadaceae bacterium | reverse complement strand
ACCACGGGTACGTTGCCCTTTTTACCGTCGGAAATCTGCAGTTCCTGCTCCTCATCCTCCGCGGCGTACCCTTGATAGTACGAGTAGTATTCGTAGACACCATCCAGCTTGATGCCGTTCAGAATTGCTCCCATGACGCGCACCGGGAGAGTATCAACCACGGCCATTTTCGCAGCCGCCATTTTCCTGTCGGTCACCCCCGATCGCAATACGAGCGCCATGTTCCCGGTCGCTGTGGCGAGGGCAAATGCGTCGAAGCCCGCGCCAAGGGGCGGGGAGTCGACAATGACCACCTCGAATTCGCCGCCCATTTGATTAACTAGTTGACTTAACCGCGGCGTCGCCAGTAATTCGGGCGCACGGCGACGACGCGCCCCCGCCTGAATGACGGTGAGATTGGCGTGCGACTGTATCGGCTGGAGTACCTCGGCAATCAGGGCCGTGCCCTCGAGATACTCAACCAGCCCTGGCTTCTTGACTATGCCAAAAGTCTTCCCCAGCTCGCCGCGACGCAGATCGCCATCGATGAGGAGCGTGCGTGCACCTGCTTCCGCAAAGGACAGCGCGAGATTGGATGCGATCAGAGACTTGCCGTCGTTGGGTCCCGGACTCGTTATCGTCATCGCCAACGGACGATTGGGGTTTGCGGCGTAGCGGACATTCATCCGAATGCTTCGAAACGCCTCGACCACCTGCGCCGCCTGGTCAGCAGCCAGCTTGCGCCCCGCCTTCGAATCAATCAACGGGACGACACCTAGCACAAATAGTCCGAGCTCGTCCGTCGCTTGCTCCGGATAACGAAAGTGCTTGTCAATGGAGTCGATCAGCACGGCGAGGACACAACCGAGTGCGAGCGCCACGACAATGGCCCCCCCGATGATAGCAGGCGCTCTGTTCTTTGTCGGCTCGAGCGGGGCAACCGCCGGGTCAAGCACACCGACATCTGGGATAGTCGCCGCTTCGGATAGCTTGGCCTGGGCCGCCTCCAAGTCCAGGCTGCGATACATCTCAGCAGCTACATCCACTTGGCGGCGAAACTGGGCCTCCTGAATCGTGCGTGTCGGAATGCTCTTGAGGTTTTTGCTGCTCGCCGAGAGGTTTTCGTTCAATTGACTCTCACGAAGGCGCAACTGTGCGAGATACGCTTCGACCGCGCGTGGCACGGTAACGGTTTTCAACACCTTGAGAGCGGCCTGTTCGTTCTTGACCGGATCATAATCGTCGGTGAATTTTTCCTTGGCCAATCGAAGCTTGCTGTCGCGATCAGACTGCTCTGCCAGCAAACGACGCATTGGCTCCGACGCCGGATCGCCATTCACGACGGGAACTGAAAGAATCGCCTCCTGTGCGATGCTGCTGTCCTTCTTCCCCTGCGCCAGTATTCGCTCGATCGCTGCGCGGTCACGGGCATAACCTTCCACGAGAACCTTGTCGCGGAAATAGTCGGAGAATATCGGACTGTTGGGTGTCTCAAGCCCCGGAACCATTACCGACTGCCGCTCGTTCGGCTCAGTCACCGTGTTTACACGAAAGTTCTGAAGATTCCTTTCAGCTGCGGTCAAGTTGTCAGCCGCGTATTGGCGCTGCCCTTCAAGGATCGCCGCGTACAGCGTCACGTTTTTCTTCTTGATCGCAGTGGCCTTTGTGACAAACTGTTCAACCCACGCATTGAGGGTGGCCGCGGTACGGGCTGAGTTCTCTCCAGTGAGCGACACAAACATCAGCGAACTGCCCGCGTTCAACAAAACGTTCATCTTCTTGATCAACCCGATCGATGCTTCGCGAGGTGTGGACACCCTGAATCCAATCTCCTTCTTCCCACTAAAGGCTTCCGGGCCAGGCTGCCACCGGAAGCCAACCGCGCGGCCAATAGAATCCCCAACTGTGCCCTTTTCGACCTCAGCGCCAGGTTTTAGCGCAAGCGTGTAACGAGAACCGGCAAACGTCAGCACATAGTCTCCAGGACGAAGCCGCTGCTGATCTACTCGGAACGCGCGAAAGACAGTACTGTCAGCTTCTACTGCCGGTTCGACGAAGAGAGCAAGCTGCATAACCACGGGATCGGCGACAGCGAACGAGCGCATCAGGTCGGTCCATCCCGCCGCGCGCAGCAGTTCCTGTCCCTGCACAGCCCCCCTGCCCCCGCGGGACTCGGTCGACCCAGAAGCGGCTTCGAGAAGGATGGTCGACTTCACTTCGTACTCGGGCGCTAAAACTTTCGTCGCAGCGTACCCGCCGACCGCGCCAACCACGACGAACAGCGCAATCATCCACTTGTACCTATTTAAAGCGGCTAGGTACCGCCCAACCTTTGGGGCTGCCGGACGTTCGGGAGCCGACTGCGCGCCGCCCCACTCGTCCAGCTGTGGGCCGTCCTGATATGCAGTTATGGCTCCATCACCGGGAGCAGATACAGACTGAATTTGTGTTTCGGACATATTAAGGCTGGCTGGAGGCAAACATCGTGGTGCGTCCACCACGCTGTCGTCGAATCTGCTCAACACTGCGGTCCAGCGTAAGCGCCGGCGCCACGACGCGTGGGTGCTACAGAATTGTGACCAATTGCCGCGTGTTGCAGTCGTGAGACGATGACTGTCGCACGAAAGCGACAAAAAATGCTTGACTACTGATGCTCAGCACGGTAACACACTCCCCGCACCAGGTTGTTCGACGAAACTGATCAGCGGCTGTCGTAAGGACGTCCCAGTGCAAGAATGGTGACGTGGCATCCGTCGGGCGTAGCTGTCCTAATAGACGATCCAGTGCCGGGAGCGAAACGCACCCGGGGTCGAGCGGTCCACTTTTCTACAAATTCTTCACAGATGTCAGACGCATTGCTCGCAAGCTCGAACCTAAACGCGATACCCGATCGTGGGACAGGGCTGCGCATCCTTGTAGTCGACGACGACCGAACGCTGCGGGAAGGTTGTGCCTCCGTTCTACAGATGGACGGGCATACGGTCACATCGACGGGGCGCGGTGAGGAGGCGCTCGAATTCGTGCGTCGCCGCCGCTTCGATATCGTGCTCGTTGATCTGTACCTGAGCCCGATCTCCGGAATGGAGGTACTCAAGGCAACGCTGGAAGTTCACAAGGACACGATTATTGTCGTCATGACCGGCAACCCGAGCGTGGCCTCCAGTATCGAAGCACTCCGCGCCGGCGCGTGGGATTACCTCCCCAAACCGTTCTCGGCGTCGCATCTCCAAGTGTTGGTCGGCCGAGCGGCGTATGCGGTCAATGCAGCGAAAGACCCGGTTCGCGAGATCAAGCCCACGCTCGTCACGCAAAACGGCGCGGGCACGCCCATGGAGCTGCTCGGCGTGTCTCCGGCATTTCGGAAAGCAGTCGAACTTGCACAAAAAGTGGCGGCTACCGATGCGTCCGTCATGATCAGCGGTGAGAGCGGCACCGGCAAGGAGCTGATCGCGCAGTTCATCCATCGCCACAGTCGTCGTGCGAATCGCAAGATCGTGCCGATCAACTGCGCAGCACTCCCCGAAAACCTGCTCGAATCGGAGATGTTCGGTTATCGCAAAGGTGCCTTCACGGGCGCCGACCGCGACAAGGCCGGACTCCTCGAAGTCGCCAACGGCGGCACGTTGTTCCTGGACGAGCTGACCGAGATGACAATGCCATTGCAGGCCAAGCTACTCCGTGTGCTGCAGGACGGCGTGGTCCGTCGCCTCGGCAGCGAGACGCAGGATGCCGTGGTGGATGTGCGATTCGTTTCCGCGACCAATCGCGATCCGCAGGAAGCGGTGCAGCAGGGAATCCTTCGCGAAGACCTGTTCTATCGTTTGCGTGTCGTGCCCATCAAGCTGCCGCCACTGCGCCAGCGGCTCGAGGACATTCCCCTGCTCGCGGAGCATTTCCTCGCGCGCTCTTGGGAACGTCACCGGTCTCACGGAACGCCCGTGCCAGAGCTGACGCCCGAAACCATGGCGTTCCTGCAATCACGTCCATGGCGCGGTAACGTCCGCGAATTGCAAAACGTCATTGAACACGTTGCTGTTATTGCTGAACCCGGGCGTCCCATTGCACCCGATGACATTCCGGTGTACGACGACCCGCAAACCGAAGCCGCGGATTCCGGCCTTCCTGCGGCAATCATGAACGATGCCTTCCACGTCGCAAAGGACAATCTGATTACGCATTTTGAGAAGGAATACTTGACGCGGCTGACCACGCGCGCGGGGGGCAACATGTCGAAAGCGGCACGGTTGGCGGGGATTGATCGCACGACGCTCTATCGTCTGATGGAGAAGCACGGTTTCCGTCGGGAGGCCGTGACCGGCGCTGCGGAGTAGCGCCACACGCTCAACAAAAAACAACGCTCTGAATGCTTTTCAATAGCCTCGAATTCATTTTCGCGTTCCTGCCGCTGGCGTACGTTGTATTCTGGTTGCTGCCGAACGCGAAGGGACGCTACATCTGGCTGACGATCACCGGCTACGTCTTCTACGGTTGGTGGGATCCGCGCTTCTGTTTGCTGATGGCCTTCTCCACCCTGGTCAGCTATGCGGCCGGTCGCGGCATGCTGCACTATGCGAAAGGAACGCGCGAACGCAAACTGTGTCTCGTTGTGCCGATCTCGGTTGATCTGGCACTCCTTGGTTTTTTCAAGTACACAAATTTTGGGCTTGACACGTTTCGCGCCGTCGCGAGCATCGCGGGTGTCGAGCTTGCCGTACCGCATCTGAACATCATTCTCCCGATCGGCATCTCATTTTACACTTTTCACACGATCAGCTACATCGTTGACAGCTATCGCGGGACGATCACGCCAACGAAAAATTTGTGGGAGTTTGCCACTTATGTATCGCTGTTCTCTCAGCTGGTCGCGGGACCGATTGTACG